>QOQA01000005.1 GCA_003331875.1 Cryomorphaceae bacterium
AAAACCATGCAAACAATGAAGAATACTGGTATGGTTGTAACACTTGATATTGGTAGTACATTGACAATTCACCCGCCAGAAAAGATATTAATTGGAAAGAGATTAGCTTACTGGGCTTTGGCTAAAGATTATGGATTTGATGGTCTTCCATACTCTGGACCTGTTTTTAAATCACTTACAGTTAAAGGTAATAAAGCTTACGTAGATTTTGATTATGCAGAGAGTGGAGTTACAAGTTATGGTAAAAAATTGTCTGGATTTGAGATAGCTGGTGAGGATAAAATTTTTTACAAGGCTCAAGCTGATATAGACCCTCATTGGGGAGCAGGTTGGAAGCGAAGTAAATTAGTGTTGACTAGTGAAAATGTAAAAACACCGAAGTATATTAGGTATGGTTGGACAAATTATATTGAAGGTATGCTTTATAACATACAAGGCTTACCCGCATCATCATTTAGGTCTGAGGAATTGAAATAACAGTCAACTTAAACTTTAATCATTAAACATTATCAAAAAAACAAATTGATTTCTAATGATTTAATACTTAAAAACAAAAAATTTTAGAAAAATGATAATTATTAAAAATATAATTTGTTTTTCTTGTTCCTCTTCCTCTAAATAAATACATTCAATGAATAACCAAAAAATTTAATTTATGAAAAATATAATTACTATAATTTTTTGCATGATTATCCTCAATCTTAATGGCCAACAATGGGTTGATGATTCATGCAACAAAAAAGCTTCAAAAATAGTAAATCAAGGAATTAGCCACTTGGCAAATCTTGAATATGCTATGGCATATGCAATGGCTAATGCAGCTCTGTTAATTGATGATGATTGTCAATGTGCAAAATTAATCAAAGCTGGTGCAACATCGGCTGACGCAGATTGGGGTTCTAGAAAAGAAAAGTTAGATGCTGTAAATTTGGATGAGTTGACTAGTGTAGAAAAGGTATGGTATACAATGCTTAAAGCTACTTTAACTGCAGACTCAGAAACTTATCAAAAAACTTTATCAGATGGTCTAATTGCCAACCCTGAAAGTGCTCTTTTGAATTGGTTATCTCGTGATGCATTTAAATTTGAGGACAACAAAGAATTTGCTGATATGTTTCCACAATTGGCAGCTGGATCGTATAATATGATGGCTTACCAGTCATCAAGAGGAGCCAATGGCGAAGAACCAAATTTAGACAAAGCATATGAGATGATTGACAAAAGTGCTGAGCTTCACGATGGTCCTAATATTTTTGATACTAAAGCTGAGATTGCAGCAGAAAATGGAGATTACGAAACAGCTTTATATAGTCAATTAAAGGCACATGATTATTCTTCATTTGGATCACAATACTGGCAAAATGCAGTTAAATATTGGCACAAACTAAATAAAGAAACAGTTGCAGATAACCTGAAAAAAGCTCAAGTTAATATGCAAAATGCTATCCTTGAAAAAAATGAGGAGGAATTTAAAAAATATATTTCTGATGATGAGACATTAGTAGTAGGGGATTCTAATTTAGGTGAATTTTACAACTACACTTTAGATAACCTTAATCAAGAGGCCCTAATTGACTGGGATAGTTTTGATATAAGAGATATTGATGTTCATTTTTCATCTGATATGACCATGGCATATCTAACTTTTTATGCTGATGGAGCTTATACTTTTAAAGAATCAGGTCAGACAGTTGATTACAACACAAGAGCATCTGCTGTTTGGATAAGAACTTCGGATGGTTGGAAATCAATCCATGCAAATTGGGCTCCTTCTGAGGGTGGAATTGGAATTCCTATGCAATAGAGCATAAACTTAACAAAAAACTCAGCCTAAGTGCTGAGTTTTTTTTTACTATTTACTCCCATTAAAAAAAACAACCCTGGAATAGAGCTAACAAGGGCTGAAAATGTAAAAATTAATCCAACACTGGTAGCAATATCCGGACTAACAGTTGTATTTGTAGCTAGTGTAAAAAACACATATTCTCTAATTCCAATTCCACCAAAAGAGAAAATTGATAAAACAGATGATATCAAGAAAATATATAAGAAAGTAAAGTAGTTGTCACTAACACCAAGAGAAATTAAAATTAAGATAATTGACCCAAACTGAAGAATTTGTATGAGATGTGAAATAAAAAAAGCCTTGTTGTAAACGATTTCATTGTCAAAAATTTTTTGTACTAAAACCTTACCAGCAATAAATAAAAAAGTATATAAAGGACCTAAAATAGCACCGAATTTTAATGCAAATTCGAGATCTAAAATGAAACAACTAAAAACTAAAATCAAACACACAATTACACCAAAACCAATTAACCTATCTAAGATTAATAGCTTATATATCTTCTTTAAACTCCATTGAAATTTTTTATTCATCAAAACTCCCTTGTATGCATCACCACCAACACCACCTGGTATAAAAAAATTATAAAAAATCCCAATCATATATAGTTTGATATTTTCTTTTGAGGAAATTATAAGATTATTAGCTTTTAAAATAAACCATAATCTTTCTGATGAAATTATCTGTGATAAAAAATATAATATTGATGCAGATAGAATAAATAATAAATCAGCACTTTTAAGTATTTCTAGAATTTTATATATACTAATTTTGGTCAGAGTATAGTAAATGAAGAATACAGTTATAGTGACTTGAAATATTGTTAGCAACTTATTTTTCATTGAAAAATCAATTGGAGTTTAAATATTTCTTTGGAGTTGTTCCAAATTTCTTTTTGAATGCGTTTATGAAGTGACTGGCTGTACTATAACCTAGATGTAATGCAACTTCATTAACATTATAGTTTTTTGAGGAAAGCATATTAGAGGCAACGTTCATTTTATATTCAAATAAAAAACCAAATACAGTATTTCCATAGACTTGTTTAAATCCTTCTTTAAGATTTTTTAATGAAATATCTACATTTTTTGCTAATTGTTTTAATGTAGGTGGCTCAGCCATTTTTGAAATTATAATTTCTTTGGCTTGTTTTATTTTTTTTACGTTTTTATCATCAGCCAAAAATGGACATTGATCAATATTCATTTCTTTGGAAACATTGAAATAGAGGCTTAGTAATTCAAATATTTTCCCTTTGTGATAAAGTTTTCTTACATTTTTACTGATATTTTCTGACATCATTTGTGTTAATATGGCAGTAATTTTAGGGCTTAACGAATTTTCTTTATAATATTTTTTATTAATATGTTCATCGCTCAGAAATGGGATAGTCTCTGCGTCCTCTGAAAACAATCCGTGAAGTTTTTCAATTTTTACATGAACACTAACCAATTTGGTACCTGCATCTAAGATTGCATTGACAGGTAGATTCATTATTGGGTTGTAAAGTAGTATAGAATTACCTTTTCCAACAGGAAAACTGTATGCACCATTATTATATTGAAAACTAACATGTCCATCAATACAAAAGTGAAATTGTATGTAATTATTTTCGGTTTCATAAAATACCTTTTGCTTTGATTTATCCCAATTATGAAAGCTGTAATAGATCATTTCAGGATCAATCACCAATTTATTTTCGGAACTTATTTTGATATTTTTCAATTTTTTATTGACTTAGAAAAGAAGTTTTAACCAGTACACTAAAGTATATCATTTGAATCAAATAGTGTGCCTGTTTTGCTATTTTCTGTCTAGAGCCTCAAGCCTTTTAAGTAGGGGAGGGTGAGAATAATGAACAAACACATAAAGTGGATGTGGATATAAATTTGTAAGTGAGTCAGATGAAAGTTTTTTTAAAGCATTTTTTAAACTTTCAGGATTAAAGCTCTCTTTGGCAAAATTATCAGCCTCATATTCATTTCTTCTACTTAAAACATTCATACCAATTCCAATAATGATACTTATTGGACTAAATAAAAAACTGAAAGCAATTAAACCCAAATGAAATGAACTTTCACTTGCTCCAAGCGCATACGATAGGCTAGGCTCGTTAAGACATAGTTGAAGAACATAGCAAATTATTCCAACTTGTAATACAGATAAAAGTAAGCCTTGTTTTATATGATTTTTTTTATAATGACCAACTTCGTGAGCTAAGACAGCTACAAGCTCATCTTCCTCGTGTTTATCAATAAGTGTATCAAAAAGGGCTATTGTTTTTTTTGGGCCTAGGCCAGAGAAGAATGCATTTGCTTTAGAGGATCTCTTTGAACCATCAATCACAAAAATTTTATCAAGAGAATATCCAATTTTTTTAGAGTATTCTTCAATTTTATTTTTTAAGGATCCCTCTTCAAGGGGACTTAGTTTATTAAAAATTGGCACAATGAGGGTTGTGTAAAACATATTAGTGAGAATCAGAAAAATAGATAAAAATAGCCATAACCATAACCAAAAATCAGAACCAAATAAACTGTAGATTTGAATACTTACAAAAAGTATAAAACCGCCAATTATTAATGACATCAAAAGTCCCTTTATCTTATCTTTTAAAAAGGTAATTTTTGTGGTTTTATTAAAACCATATTTTTCTTCAATTGTAAAAACTGAATAATAACTAATTGGTAGACTTATCGCTGTGCTTATAATTAAAAAGAAAAGAAAAAAAGATGCTGATTGTAGAAAAAGACTATCAAAATAATAAATCGAATAATCACTAATTTTCCCATAAAAACCAGAAACAATAAACATAATTGTGATGGATGTAGATAACAGTGATGATATTAAAGAAACTTTATCTCGGTCGATTTTATAGTTCTTTGCTCTTTTATAATCACTTTTTTTATAAAAATCTTTGAGTACGTCTGGAATCGAATCATTCCAGTTTTTGGAATTTAAATATTCAAGTATACTTGAAAAAACAAAACCAAATAAGATAAAACAAATAAAAATGTATATTATGTATCCAGACATACTGTAAATTTAATTATAATTGAGAAATATTTGATTTACTAATTGAATTAAAAGCTTTTATGAAAAATGTAATTTTCTTAATTTTTTTTATCACAATAGGCTGTGGTTCCAACATTAAACAAATTGAGGTTAGACAAATATCGGATGTACAGTTTATCGGAGTCGAGAACAACCAAATAATTTTGAAATCGAAGTTGAATTTATTCAATCCCAACAAAAAAAAATTAAAAGCAAGTGAAGTATATTCTAAAATTTATTTTAATAAAAAATATTTTGGTGAATTTGAAAACATAAATAAGATTATTCTGAAAAAAAATCAATCCAGTGATGTAGACTGTATAATAAAAATTAATACAGATGTATTTAGTTTATCAATGTTGTACATGAGAAAATTTGATTTGAATTTTGATGGTTTTATTAAAATAAGTTTCCCGAGTTCAAAATTTAAATTTAATATAGACTATTCTTTAGATTCGAAATTATTAACAGAAAAGTTTTTAAATAATTTGTAAAATATTGAAAGTTCTATTTAAAACAACGTAATTTTAAAAAGTATGTTAGTTAAAATTTTATTCTATTTATTTTCTTTAAACATTGCTTCTTTTTTTATAAGTCATACCAACACAGAAATCGCTAAAGAACGTCCAAACTTTATTGTTTATCTGTCCGATGATCAAGACTTTTTAGATTACAATATTTTTGGAAATGAAAATGTCCAATCAGTCTCCGTAAATAAATTGGCAATGGAGGGCATAAGATTTACAAACTTTCATACTGCATCTGCAATCTGTACACCAAGTAGATCACAACTTTACACAGGATTGTATCCAGTTAAGAACGGCAGTTATACAAATCATACACATGTTAAAAAAGAAACGAAAACCATTGTTCAGCATTTATCCAATATTGGATATGAAGTTGTTTTAGCTGGGAAAAGTCATGTCGGACCATATAGAACATTTAGATGGGATTCTTACATACAAAACAGGTCAAATAAACAATTAGATCTTGAATCTATTGAAAAATATTTAAAAGGTGTTAAAAAACCTTTTTGTCTTATACTAGCTAGTGACTTTCCTCATGGACCCTACCCTGAAAAGACAGATTACTCTTATGAGGATATTAAAATTCACCCCTACAACAACAGAGTATCACCTGAAAAACCAGGATATTATCAAAACATAAAGTATGATGACAATCAACTGGGAGAAATTTTAAGTATCGTTGAAAGGAATGATTTGAAGAATAATACAGTGTTTATTTACGCGTCTGATCATGGAATCTCAGGAAAATTTACACTTTATCAAAAAGGAATTAAAATACCAGTAATAATAAGGTGGCCTGGAAAAATTAAAAAAAACATTCAGTCTAATAGATTGTTGGGTATGGTTGATATTTTACCAACAATTATGGATATTGGAGGTGGTAACACTGATACTTTTGATGGTAAAAGTTTCAGTAGCCTCTTAATTGGAAATGACAAAAAAGTTAATGACTATGTATATGGGGTTTCCACTAGACAAAATGTTAGAAATGGATTTATTTTTCCCTCGAGGATGATTAGTAATGGGAAATATAAAATGATTAAAAATTTTAATTCAATTGAGGTTTACAAGAAAAACTTAAATAAAGGAAAGATAATTAATAAATTCATTGAAATAGGTGCAAAAAAAATGTTAGATACACCTTATATTGAATTATATGATTTGGATTCTGATCCATATGAGAAAAAAAATATTGCAAACAATAAAAACTCAGTTGAAATAATAAATGAACTAAGTGAAAAGCTTGATGAATGGATGGTTTCTCAAAATGATATTGTTTCTTTAGGAAATATACCATTAATTAAACCTACTCAACATCCACTTGATCAGCCATCTAAGTGGATGAATGTCCAACAAAATTTGATTGGTAAAATAAAGGAATCAGATTACATGAAAACCCATTATTAAAATGAAATATTTTTGCTACTTGATATTCCCATTATTTCTTATTGCTCAAGATCCAAGCTTTCATGAACCATGGAAATTAGAAGGGGCCAGTGAAAGGATTGAAAAATACAGAAAAACCAATACAATTTTAAAATTTAACTTTCCTAATGAGCTTAAAAAAAAGAATGGAGAATTAAAAATTAAACTAATTAATCATGATTTTAAATTCGGTGTTGGATTTACTCAGCTAAGAAAGATGCGAGGTAATATGTTTGATTTATACCTTGAAAGATTTAACGAGGTTTTTAATTATGCCACTGTTGGTATGTATTGGGGACTTACAGATGAAAGAAGTAATAGAGGACAGATAGATAAATATTATAATAATATAATTAAATGGTCAATAAAAAATAATGTCCGATTAAAGGGTCACCCATTAATGTGGCATGAAGGTATGCCTGATTGGGTCAGATATTCAAAAGATTTAGATGAACTTGAAGTTGCAATGAAGACACACATGAGGAGATTAATTGAAACTTACCCAGAAATTAATGACTGGGATGTATATAACGAACCAGTTGGTCCATTTAAACCTCATATTCCATACAGTGCTATTCAAGATTGGATTAATTATAAAGGTGGAATATATCCTGCAATGGTAGAAATCTATCGGTTTGTAGACAGTGTTGATCCATCAAAGAATTATTCAAACAATCACTATCATGCAAAGGATCCAGAGTATTTTAAAATTAATGAATATTACGTTAAGAAAAATTTGAATTTCAGTTCAATAGGAATGCAAGCTCACATGCAGTCTAATGATAATGTTATGACTGAAAGTCAAGTTTGGAATCAAATTGAGGACTATGCAGTTTTGGGAAAAAATATTCAGTTTACGGAAATCACGGTGACAAGTTCAAAAAGATTTAATAATTGGAATGATCACCAAGAGTTTTTAGCTAAGCGAGATGAATCTCTTCGAAATGGGAAAGAAATGGATTTACCTAGCCTTCCTGAATACGAAGATTTCCAAGCATCTTACTTAAAAGATTTTTATACACTTGTTTTCAGTCATCCGAGTGTTAGCTCGATTACTTTTTGGAACCTTACAGATAAAAATGCTTGGAGAGGACACGCTGGGGGACTACTCTATAAAGATTTATCTCCAAAAAAATCATTTTTAACTTTAAAACAGTTAATAAATGAAACATGGACAACCAAAATAAGTGAAAAAATAAACATACGAGATTCCTTTGGATTTAGGGGGTTCCATGGAGATTATGAAGGAGAAATCCTGGTAGATAAAAAACTGTATAAATTTAGTTTCTCCGTTGATAAAAATTCTGATGGGCCAATTAGTATAATCTTACAGTAATTTTGGTGTTTTTTTAATATAATCTTGGTAATCCTTCAAATGCCCCCATTTTTCTTGACCACTTTTCTCTAAAATACTAACTCCACTTATATATACAAGTAACCAGTAAGTAAAAAATGGGGAGATAAGAGTGATGTATTGTAAACCTTCAAGATTTGAAAATGACATGACTGAAATCCCCAACCAAAGAATAATTTCTCCGACATAATTTGGATGCCTTGATTTTGACCATAAACCTGATGATATAAACTTATCTTTATTAGAAGCAACAGATCTAAATTTTGTTTTCTGATAATCTGCGATTATCTCTATAGAAAATCCAAATACAAACATAAAAAGGCCAATAAAAAATATTGTATTGAGTTCAATAATATTTTCCGATGCAATTGCTGTCATTGCACATGCTGAGCATATTGTCACCCACATTCCAGATGTTGTCCATGCAACCAAAAATTTTGACCATGACTTTTTATATTCTCTAAATCTTTTGTCCTCACCGGCTTTTTTTATTCTTAGAAACAAAAATGTACCTAATCTAGCAGACCATATTATTATTGCCAGGGAAATAATAACTTCCCCTAATCCTGACTCAAAACTTTGTGTTTTTGAGTATAGTATATAAGAAATTACAGAAATATAAGAGAGACTACCTGAAAGATCATAAAATTTTTCGGTTTTAAAAATATTTGCAGGAATATACAATATCCAGTGGATAATAAAAACCAAAATGATACCATTAATTACAATTTTATTTTGGGTTACAAATCCTAAAGCCATAGATAATGAAAAAACTACAGCAATATTTAGTAAGTTTTTTAAATGACCTTTCATAACTAAAATCTTTGAAAAAAGTTCCAAATTTCATTGACTAAAAAAGGAGAATTTAAAACACCATGATCTCCATTTTCAATTCTTAAATACCTAATCTCTTTGCCATCATCACAGTTTTTAAATTCATACAATTTGTCTTCCCCAACCATTCTGATTTGAGGTTCAAAGCAGTTAAATTTATTTGCCCATAATTCAGCACTTATTAAGGCATCTAAAAATATATGTGTTCCAGGCCCGGGGCCACCATTGATTGGAATAAATGGGTCTAAAGCCCCATTGACTTGAAAAACTGAGATGGGTTGTGTTGATAATTTTAGTGGCATGCTTTCCATTAATTGACTTACAATTGGAGCTATTGCTTTAAAATGATTGGTTTCTACTCCCAACTTATTAGCCATTCCAGAGCCATTTGAATTTCCAATGACATATACCTTGTTCATATTAAGATTTTGATAGTTTTTCAATTCTTCAATAATCAAATTAATAAATTGAACATCATCAGCTCGCGAGGCCTCTGAGCCTAAATTCCATGATCTTTGAATCCCTTGAGGATAAATACCTACAAATTCACCATCGTCAGTAAACCTTTTAAGTCTATTTAAAAAACCTGTATTTGTTCCACCATTTCCATGTAATCCAAAAACAACAGGGTATAGTTTATTAGTGTTAATATTTAACTCGGTTTGGATAATAACAGGTCTTTGCTCCAATACACCACTCACGTTTTGTTGAATAAATATAGTCTCTGTTTTTAGCTCTTTGATTGAGTTAAAATCACTACTATAATCATTATCTTCACATGAGAGAAAAAGTAATATCAAAATTATTTTAGAGATGTTAAAAATGTATCTGTTAGTGATCATAAATTTTTTTAAAATTATGACATTTAAATTAAAATTAAGCTTGATATTAATCATTTTGATGTCATGCTCCAATGATGTTGATAGCATTTCTAGTTGTGAGTCAATTAATTATGAGAACAAACCCTCTGTAGACTGGTTTCAATCTTATGGAGGAAGTGGTGAAGAATCTCATGGACATTATATTCTCTCCACTAGTGACGGAGGTTTTATTCAAATAGGTGAAACAGGTTCTTTACCAAATAATGCTAAAATGCTTGTGGTTAAGGTTGACCGAAATGGTCAATTAATTTGGAAAAAAGAATATACTGATGAAGGTCATAATTTTGGAAATTCAATACTTGAAATTGAAGATGGTTATTTATTGTGTGGGGTAAAAAATGATGATAGTTTTTTAGTTAAGGTAAAAAAAGAAAATGGAGATATTTTGTTCTCTAAAACTTTTGAAAATGGTGGAAGTGATGCTTTTGAGCACTTACTTTTGGTAAATAATCAAATTTTTGCAGTTGGTTACACCAATTCTGAAGATAAATACAATAACTTTTATTCAGAGGGTGAATCAAGCTTACACATATTAGATTTAGATGGAACTATTATTAAAAATATTGATATCAAGAGTTACATGTCACATGCTTACAGAATCAAGTCTATTAATAATGATATTTATATTTCAGGCCTTACAAATGGTGCTGAAGATTATGCTCTAATTAAAATGAATCCGTCAGGTGAGGTAATCTGGTCCAATGTTTATGGTGGATCAGATTCTGATCATTGCTTTGCAATGGATGTAAATGATAAGAATGAAGTTTTTTTAAGTGGTCATACGACATCACAAACTGCCAACTGGGACACTTATACAATGAAGATTGATAACAATGGCAATAAGTTATGGGAAGTAAAAAAAGGCAACCCCAGAGGTTTCGATGAAAATTTCATTCACGATGAGGTTTGGGGAGTCGCACACACTGATGACGGTGGCTGTATAATTACTGCTGGAACTGGAGATGAATATGATGAATATTCTGCATCATGTGATAATTCATCTGAATTCTCTAACCAGTGGAAAGTATACTCTATTAAGTTTTCATCTGATGGTTCTATTGAATGGGAAGGAGTTTATGGGTTAGATAATGAAGATTGGGCAGGGGAGGATATCGATTTGTCTTTAGGTGGTAAACCTATTATTGCAGTAGATAATGGTGAATTTGGATTTCTAAAATTAAAATAAAAAAAGCCCTAAAAAGGGCTTTTTCATATAGTAATTTTAATCTCTAGAAGTCAGCCAACCTTACCATCATGTAAGAGTTTACAACTTTTCTAACGCCACTGACTTTTTTAGAGTATTCTGCAAATTCTGGACTGTTATACATATCTTTTGTTCTTTTTAATGCTGATTCTAAATCAGGTGCACCAACCCACACAAAATGAGAAAAACCACCATTTTTTCCACTAATTGGATATCCAAGACCGTATGAGTTTTCTTCATACCCTTGAGTTACAGCCATTTCCTGAGAAAAAGAAGCAAATTCTTTCGCATACTTGCTTGGGTCTGAAACTTCCATTTCCCAAATCATAAATACTTGATCAGGTGTCCAGTCATTTTTAAACCATGCAGGTGTATTTAAAGCAGTCTTAACAGGTGTAATATACTTGTTAAGTTTTTCTCCAAAAACTTGAGCTACTGGAGATCCAAACCAGGATAATGACCAATTCGCAAAAGATGCTTCATCAGGAAAACAAAATTGAACTACATGAGTTGCTTCCGTATTTCCGTTGAATTGATAAGCAAACAAGGATTTTGTTCCATTGATATTTTTTGCCCATTCAGTTTCCATCATACCTTTTAGTGATGAAACAACCATTTCTGGCTCATCAGTTTTAAAATCAAAAAAAGCACAATATTGAGAAAATGAAAAAGACGAAAAAAAGATTGTAAAAAGTAAAATTATTTTTTTCATATTTTTAAAATTAAGATGTTAAATTTAAGAATATTTGCCATTTAACCAACCTATGTTTTTAATTTAAATGATAAAGATGAATACAATAATAAAACCCTTTATAATCTTTTTGATTTTTATTTGTATTGGTTGTAAGCAAATTCATAACGAAATAAGAAAACCGAATGTAATATTGATCATGGCAGATGATATTGGTTATGAAGGATTAGGAATTAATGGGAGTTTGTCTCACAGTACCCCGAACCTAGATGCATTGGCCTCAAATGGTGTAAATTTTACTAATGCAATTGCAAATCCACTTTGCACCCCATCAAGAGTCAAAATAATGACTGGAAAATATAACTACAAAAACTATGATTATTTCACGCATCTTAATTCTAGTGAAAAAACATTTGGAAATTTATTTAAAGAGAATGGTTATGAAACCGCAATTGTTGGAAAATGGCAATTAAATGGATTAAAAATTAGTGAAATAGATCAAAGGATAAAAGAAGATAATACTAGACCTTACAAATTTGGTTTTGATGAATATTGTTTATGGCAATTAACAAAAACAAAAGATTTTGGAGAAAGATTTGCAAATCCATTAATTGAACAAAATGGAAAATTTCTAGATCGTAATAAAGATTTGTATGGCCCAGACATTGTATCAGATTACGCAATAGACTTTATACAAAGAAATAAAGAAAAACCTTTTTTTCTCTATTACCCAATGCTCCTTGTTCATGACCCATTTGTTCCTACACCAGATTCAAAACAATGGAGTAATCCAAATTTAAGATATAAAAAGAATAATCTTTTTTTTAAAGATATGGTCGAGTATATGGACAAAATAGTTGGTAAAATAGTCCAAGAAATAAAGGCTCAGGGAATAGAGGATAATACATTAATAATGTTTGTAGGAGATAATGGAACAAACAGAAACTTAGTAACCAAAACTGTAAATGGTGATGTTCGAGGGGGGAAGGGAAATACCATAACCCATGGTGTGCATGTTCCGATGATCGCTAGTTGGCCTACTAAAATTAAGAAACCAGTCATTTATGATAGTGTTGTTGATTTGACGGATTTCTATGCTACATTCTCTGATATATTAAATGTAGCAAATGACTCAGATGGGGAAAGCTTGGTGGGTATTTTCTCTGGTAATAAAAAAAATATAAGTGAAACAGTAACCATTTACTATGATCCCAAGTGGTCAATTAATGTTTCCAAGTACAGAAATATTTTCACCCAAAATAAAAGGTATAAAATGTATAAAAATGGAGAATTTTATGATATGCAAAGTGATATCTTAGAGGAAAATCCATTAAAAGAAAAAGATCTCTCTGAAAATGAAAAATTAATCAAAGAAAAGTTGTTAAAAGAACTTTCTAAATTCCCATCTTTAACCCAGCAGAATCTTAATGAATCAGAATAAAATTATAACAACAATTATATTATGGGTATGTTTATCATGTTCAAGCAGTTCTTATGATCAAACCCAAAATGAACAAGATGATGAACTAGTTCCTTTACTTAATTTGTCAGATACAAGTTTTTTTATTGAGCAGGTGATTGATGGTGATTTGGTTTCTAGAGAAGTTTTAATTGAAGTACCAAATAATATTGATACAGCTGTTGACTATCCAATTGTAATTGCTTTTCATGGTAGGAACGTTTTAAATGACATTTGGATTAACAAATTAAATCACCTTACATCTGTAGGTGAATTTGTTGGTGTTTATCCTCAGGGTCACAATAGAATGTGGAATTCAGGAGGTAATGAGAACTCAAATGCAGATGACATTTCATTTATCGATTCTATAATTGTCCAACTAAAAAACTATAAAAATTTAGACCATGACAAAAGATATGCTATTGGAACCTCAAATGGTTCAAGTTTTACAAATAAATTGGTCATTGAAACTTCCTATTTTAATGCAGCATCCACAATTGTAGGTCAATTACCCAAACAATATTCCCCAACAAATCAAACAAAATCAACTTCAATATTTCAAGTTAATGGGGCAGCTGATACTACTTGTCCAATTGATGGTGGTCCTAAATTGGGATACGTATTTTTAGAGGCATTAGAAAGTGCGCAAACATGGGCAAATGCTTTTCAATGTGATAGTTATCAACTTGAAAATATTGGTGATGATAAGTTGTATATTTTTAAAAACTGTAAGGATGGAAAAGAAGTTCGTTATTTACGAATTGAGGACGGTCAACATAATTTACACTGGGGAGCTGGTGCTAACCAGTTGCTTTCAGATATTTGGGAATTTTTAAAAAGATTTTAGTTTTTTGTTAAAAATTTGCTAAAATAAAATGGTGGAGCCGGAGGGATTCGAACCCTCGTCCAAACGACTGAAACATCAGCTTTCTACAAACTTAGTTTTCATTTAATTTTCGATGATGATCTTGCTGAAAACTACACAATCATCACTTAGCTCCTAAAGTTTCAAACAATCATTGAAGCATTGATTATTCTATGTTAACAGTATGGTGCCTCATATAAAGTTATTGCTAACAAAAACAACTTTGAGACATCTTGCTTTCCTGCCTGGCAGGACTAAGGCTTAGACTTACTATAATTCAGTCTTTAAGCAGCAAGAGCGTATTTATTTTCGCCATTTAAAGTTTTTAGCTGATATTAACGAGCTATAACTAATCGCTCGGTTTGCTTACTAACACTACTAGATCGCTGTCAAATCCAGTCGGCCCCATAATTTCAATGATCAAAATTGGAGAGCAAAAATATAAAAACTTATTAAATAGAAGATTTTATTTTTACAAGTTTGGAAATAAGATTGTCCAACTCTTCTATTGGTAACATATTTTTTCCATCACTTTTTGCAGATTTAGGGTCATAGTGTGTCTCAATAAAAATACCATCAGCCCCAGTTACAATCCCTCCTTTTGCAATGGTTTCAATAAGTTCAGGCTGTCCATCTGTCACACCAGAATCTTGATTTGGCTTTTGTAATGAGTGAGTAACATCCAAAATAACAGGAGCATAAACTTTCATTTTAGGAATATTCCTAAAATCAACAACTAAATCTTGATATCCGAACATAGTTCCTCTTTCAGTTATAAAGACACTATCATTTCCGGATTGTAGAACTTTGTCAACTGCATAGCTCATGCTCTTAGAATCCATAAATTGCCCCTTCTTGATATTCACAATTTTTCCGCTTTTTGCAGCTGCAACTAGCAAGTCAGTTTGTCTAGCTAAAAAAGCAGGAATTTGAATAATGTCCACATGTTTTTTGGCCATTTCAATATCACTAACTTCATGAACATCCGTTGTTACTGGGATTTTCAAATCATTTCTAATTTTGGAAAGAATTTCTAAAGCTTTTACATTTCCTATTCCTGTGAAACTATCTATTTTGCTTCTATTTGCTTTTTTGAAACTTCCTTTGAAAACGTATTGTATATTATGTTTTTTTGCTACTTCATAACATTTTTCAGCAATTTTGAATGCCATTTCTTCACCTTCAATTGCGCATGGACCAGCAATTAGCAAAAACGGGCTTTCTTTTTGAAGTAATTCTTTTAATGATTTCACTTTTGCAAATGTAATTAAATAATGGACTTGCTTTTAAGTTGAAATAATCTATTGTTTTCAATTCTCAGTGTTGTTTTTGGAAACTTATTAATAGTATTATAATCGTGTGTTGCCATAAAAATTGCGCTACCTTCCTTGTGGATATCATTTAATAAGTTCATTATTTCGGTACTAGTTTGTGGATCAAGGTTTCCGGTTGGCTCATCGGCTAAAATTAATTTAGGTTTGTTTAGTAATGCTCTTGCTATTGCTATTCTTTGTTGTTCCCCCCCCGAGAGTTGGTGGGGCATTCTATTTATACAATCTGACATGCCAACTCTATTCAGTACCTCATTTATCCTATCCTTGATCAATGCTTTTTTCTTCCAATCCGTTGCCCTTAGTACAAATTCTAGATTTTTTGCCACAGACCTATCGGGAAGCAACTTGAAGTCTTGAAAAATCATTCCAATTTTTCTTCTGAGTAGTGGTATTTTTTTACTTTTTATTTTAACTAGGTTCTCATCTAGAACCATACATTTCCCTAACTTTAATTTCATATCAGAGTAAACGGTTCTCAATATGCTACTTTTACCACTTCCAGTCTTTCCAATTAAGTAGATAAAATCATCCTGTGAGATTTCAAAACTTAAATTTTCTAGTGTTTTAGTTTCGTTAATTTCAATAAAAGCATTTTCAAAAACAACTAATTTTTTTTTCATTATACTCTGTAAAGTTATTAAATCATTGATGCTTTAAAAATACTAATTAGTCACAATTAATTGATTTTATTCAAATTTATTAATCATCTTTGCCAAAAAAATTTAAAATGTGTGGGATTGTCTGTGCTTTAGATATCAATGAGAACCCCGAGATTCTAAGACCTCAACTTTTGGAAATGTCTAAAAAATTAAGACACCGTGGTCCTGATTGGAGTGGTATATTTAGTGATGAAAATGCTGTTTTAGCCCATGAAAGGCTAGCGATTGTAGATCCGAAGTCTGGCCAACAGCCACTTTACAGTAATGATGGCAGGTATGTATTGGCAGCTAACGGTGAAATTTATAATCACTTAGAATTAAGAGAAAAATATGCTAAAAATCACGATTTCTTGACAGACTCTGATTGTGAAATTATAATTGCTCTTTACAATCTCAAAGGCAAAGATTTTTTGAATGATTTAAATGGAATTTTCGGTTTTGTCCTTTATGATTCATTTGAAAATAAATTTTTGGTTGCAAGAGATCATGTAGGTATTATTCCACTTTACGTAGGATGGGATAAAAATGACACTATGTATGTTTCTTCTGAGCTAAAAGCCCTTGAAGGAAAATGTCAAAAAATTGAAATTTTTCCACCAGGAAGTTTTTACCACAGTGATGATAAAGATTATGTCAAATGGTACAATAAATCTTGGATGAATTTTGAGACGGTTAAAAATAATGAAACAAAAATTGAGCATTTAAAGGAATCATTAGAGAATGCTGTTCATAGACAACTAATGAGTGATGTTCCTTATGGTGTATTGTTATCTGGTGGATTAGATTCATCAATTACATCGGCACTGGCAAAAAAGTTTTCTGCTAAGAGAATTGAATCTGATGACAAAGACGAAGCTTGGTATCCACAATTGCACTCATTTTCTGTTGGTTTAGTTGGATCACCTGATTTAAAAGCTGCTAAAATTGTTGCTCAACACATAGGTTCTATTCATCATGAAATTAATTTTACCATACAAGAAGGTCTAGATGCCTTAAGGGATGTTATATATCATATTGAAACCTATGATGTTACAACTGTTCGAGCATCCACTCCAATGTATTTGATGGCTAGAGTTATAAAGTCAATGGGAATAAAAATGGTTCTTTCTGGTGAAGGTGCTGATGAAATTTTTGGTGGTTATTTGTACTTTCATAAGGCTCCTAATTCACAAGAATTTCATGATGAAACTGTTAGAAAAATTGAAAAACTTTACCAATATGATTGTTTAAGGGCAAACAAATCACTAGCTGCCTGGGGGATAGAAGGAAGAGTTCCTTTTTTAGACAAAGAGTTTATGGATGTTGCAATGAATATCAATCCCAAAGATAAAATGATCAACAAAGAAAGAATGGAAAAGTGGGTTTTAAGGAAAGCTTTTGAAAATTATTTACCTAAAGAAGTAGCCTGGAGACAAAAAGAACAATTCAGCGATGGTGTTGGTTATTCATGGATTGATAGTTTAAAAGAGTTGGTTGAAAATGAAGTTTCAGATTATGATTTTCAAAAAGCTAATAATAGATTTCCTTTTCAAACACCCATGAGTAAAGAAGAATATTACTATAGATCAATTTTTGAAGATCACTTTCCATCTCAAGCTGCAGCTCAAACAGTTCCCTCAGTTCCCTCAGTTGCATGCAGTAGTCCAATAGCTTTAAAGTGGGATAAATCATTCCAAAAACTAAATGATCCGTCCGGCCGTGCGGTACAAAATATTCACAAGGATTCTTATTAAAAATATTATTTTTTTGTTAATAACTTATATCATTTCCTTCCTGTTAGAGAGGGGTTTTGTAGCATAATATTGAGTATATTTGTTAATACAACAAACCTATCAAAATATGAGCTCAAAACCTACCCAAAATTATTCAGCAGACAGTATACAGGCTCTTGAGGGCATGGAGCATGTAAGGAAAAGACCTTCAATGTATATAGGGGATGTTGGTGTAAGAGGTCTTCACCACCTAGTATATGAAGTTGTTGATAATTCAATTGACGAAGCTATGGCTGGTCATTGTAACGAGATAAGTGTAGTAATTAATGAAGATGATTCAATTGCGGTAGAAGATAATGGAAGAGGAATTCCTATCGGTATTCATCAAAAAGAAGGTGTTTCAGCCTTAGAGGTAGTAATGACTAAAATTGGTGCAGGGGGAAAGTTTGACAAAGACTCATATAAAGTATCTGGGGGGTTACACGGTGTTGGGGTTTCTGTAGTTAATGCATTATCTGATCACTTAAAAGCTACCGTTTTTAGAGATGGTAAAATCTGGGAGCAAGAATACGAAAGAGGAAAGACTGTTTACCCTGTAAGAGAAAATGGAAAAAGTGACAAAACAGGTACACTTATAACATTTAAGCCTGATGTAAGTATTTTTAAAGATGTTCAAAATTATAATTACGAAACTCTTTCAAATAGAATGAGAGAATTATCATTTTTAAACAAAGGGATCACAATTAATTTAACTGATAAAAGAAAAAAAGTAGATGACGATTTTAAGAGGGAAACATTTCATTCAGACGAAGGTTTAAAGGAATTTATAAAGTTTTTAGATGAAAATCGTGAACCACTAATTCCGGAAGTGATTTCTATTGAAGGTCAAAAGAATGATGTTCCTGTGGAAATTGCAATGGTATACAATTCATCTTTTAATGAAAATATACATTCCTATGTTAATAATATTAATACCCACGAGGGTGGAACGCATCTTTCGGGATTTAGAAGAGGTTTAACATCAACTCTTAAAAAATATGCAGATTCATCAGGATTACTGGATAAAATAAAGTTTGAAATCTCAGGTGATGATTTTAGGGAAGGTTTAACAGCAATTATATCCGTTAAAGTAGCAGAGCCTCAATTTGAGGGTCAAACTAAAACTAAATTAGGTAATAAAGAAGTTACATCAGCTGTCTCCCAAGCTGTTTCAGAGATGCTTGAAAATTATTTAGAGGAACATCCAAATGAGGCAAAAATTATTGTTGATAAAGTGGTTTTGGCTGCACAAGCTAGACATGCGGCGAGAAAAGCCAGAGAAATGGTCCAAAGAAAAACAGTTATGGGTGGTGGAGGATTACCTGGAAAACTTTCGGATTGTTCTGAACAAGACCCCGCTCAATGCGAAATATTTCTAGTTGAGGGTGATTCTGCTGGAGGAACTGCAAAACAAGGCAGGGATAGAAATTTCCAAGCTATACTTCCACTAAGGGGAAAAATTCTTAATGTTGAAAAGGCTATGCAGCACAAAGTTTTTGAGAATCAAGAAATTATAAATATTTATACTGCTTTAGGTGTTAGTGTTGGTACGGAAGAGGATAGTAAGGCATTAAATCTAGAAAAATTAAGGTATCATAAAATTGTTATAATGTGTGATGCTGATGTTGATGGTAGTCATATATCTACATTAATTTTAACTTTCTTTTTTAGATATATGCGTGAATTGATTGAAAATGGACATGTTTATATTGCGACACCTCCTCTTTACTTAGTAAAAAAAGGAGCTAAAAAGCAATATGCGTGGAATGATCCTGATCGAGATAAACTAGTTGAAGATTTTGGTACAGGTGCATCTGTCCAAAGATACAAAGGACTTGGTGAAATGAATGCTATTCAGTTGTGGGATACAACAATGAATCCTGAGTCTAGAACTTTTAGAAAAGTAACAATTGAAAACGCAGGAGAGGCTGATAGAGTTTTTTCCATGTTGATGGGTGATGAGGTTCCACCACGAAGAGAATTTATCGAACAAAATGCAACCTATGCAAATATTGATGTTTAAAAAATGAAAGTAAGTGTAATTGGTGCTGGAAATGTTGGTGCAACTGCTGCAGATGTGATGGCCTCGAGATCGATTTGTAGTGAAATTGTTTTGCTTGATATTAAAGAAGGATTTGCGGAAGGAAAAGCATTGGATATAATGCAAACTTCAACTACAAGAGGTTTTGATACAATTGTTGAGGGGACAACAGACGATTATTCAAAAACAAAAAACAGTGATGTTGTAGTCATTACATCTGGAATACCTAGAAAACCAGGCATGAGTAGATCTGAATTAATTGGTATTAATGCCAAAATAGTCAAGACTGTAACATCAAATGTTTTGGAATACTCTAAAAACCCAGTAATTGTTGTTGTATCTAATCCGATGGATACAATGACCTATTTAACAATTAAAACTAGTGGTTTAGATAAAAGCCGGATCATTGGAATGGGAGGTGCCCTTGATAGCTCAAGATTTAAGACCTACATTTCAAAGGCTTTGAATAAACCTGCAAATGATATTCATGGAATGGTTATAGGTGGGCATGGAGATAAAACTATGATTCCATTAAGTAGGTTTGCGAGTTATAATGGTTTACCAGTCACTAATTTCTTAAATGCTAATGAGATAGATAGTGCTGTGTCTTCAACCATGGTTGGTGGGGCTACCCTTACAAAACTTTTGGGGACCTCAGCTTGGTATGCACCTGGTGCAGCAATTTCATATCTTGTTGAATCTGTTTTAAATGACTCAAAAAGGATTATACCATGTTCTGTATACTTGGAAGGTGAATATGGTCAATCAGACTTGTGTATTGGTGTTCCTTGTACTATAGGTAAAAATGGTATTGAAGAAATTTTAGATTTGAAATTGGATGATGATGAAAAATTAAAATTTAAAAATAGTGCTGATTCTGTTAGGGCAATGAACGAAAGTCTTGAAGAAAACCTTTAAATAATTTATCATACATCAAATTTTGTTTTCTGATTTACTAAATCATATATTTGGTGCCGCTAATTAAAAAATTATGCACAATAACGGATTAGTAAAATTCATTGCCTTTTTTTTCACATTTGTTTGTGTAATTCAGTTGTCAAATACATTTTTTACCAATAAAATTGAAAACGAAGCCGACCTTTTTTCTGAATCAACTGTCAATAAGGACCAAGATGATTATGTGATCAAAAAACAGATTTCAAAAAAATTATATTTAGATTCTATATCTAATACTGATCAACTTACCTTTTTACCAAAAATATTAAGACCAACTTATTCCTCTTTCAAATCAAAAGAACTAAAAAGAGGTTTGGACCTACAGGGCGGAATTAATGTTATTTTACAAATTTCTGTCAAGGACATACTTAAAGGTTTGGCTGAAAATACATCTGACCCCGATTTCAATAGAGCTTTAACTGAGGCAGATATTATTCAAAAAAGTTCCAATGATAATTATATCGAATCATTTTTTTCCGCATTTGAGTCGATTTCTCCAAATAAAAATTTAGCATCACCTGATATATTTGCAAATAGAACCCTCAGTGATGATATAAATTTTGAGATGTCGAACAATGATGTCAAGCCAATTTTAAGAATTAAAATTGACGAATCTATTGTTTCAGCCTTTGAGGTATTACGTAAAAGAATTGATCAGTTTGGCGTAACAAGTCCAAATATTCAAAGACTCGGTAATTCTGGAAGAATATTAGTTGAACTCCCGGGCGCTAAAGATATTGACAGAGTTAAAAAACTACTTCAAAGCACAGCCCAGTTAGAATTTTGGACATCAGAGAAGAATCAAGATTATTTTAGATTCCTTTCAGATGCTAACCAAGTTTTGAAAGAAATATACAAGGATGAAGAAACTGATGATGTTAAGGAAAAGTCAGAAATTGATGACCTGCTTGCTGATGTTGAGGTAAATGATTCTATTAACGTTGAGAAAAATCCTTTATTAGACCTAATTGTTGGTACAGGTTTTCAAGGCGGGCCTGTATTAGCTCAGTTTAATCAAAAAGATAAGGAACTTGTAAATGAATATTTATCAAATTCCAAGGTTAGACAATTATTACCTCCAAGTAAAAGGTATACTAAATTTTTATGGGGTCTTCCTAATTCAGAATCTAATATTATTGATTTGTATGTGTTAAAGTCTAACAGAAGAGATTTACCACCGTTAAGTGGTAGCGTAGTTGTAGATGCATCTCAGTCTTATGATCAATTTGGAAATGCGGCTGTTGTGATGCAAATGAATGTAACTGGAGCGAGAGTTTGGGAAGATTTAACTGGTCAAGCATATGCAGATGAAACTAATATTGCTATTGTTCTTGATGAAATGGTTTATTCTGCTCCTGGTGTAAGTACTGGAGCTATCTCTGGTGGAAGATCCGAAATAACAGGGAATTTTACTTTGGATGAGGCACTAGATTTAGCAAATGTTTTAAGAGCAGGTAAATTACCAGCCTCTGCAGACATTATTCAATCTGAAGTAATTGGCCCAACACTCGGTCAAGAATCTATTCAAAAGGGTACTTATTCATTTATAATTGCTCTTATTTTAGTATTAATTTGGATGTACTTTTATTATGGTAGAGCTGGACTCTACGCAGATGTTGCTTTATCTTTAAATATCTTACTCATTTTCGGTTTATTATCAGGTTTAGGAGCTGTTCTTACATTACCTGGAATCGCAGGTATAGTATTAACAATTGGTATGTCGGTTGATGCAAATGTTTTAATTTTTGAAAGGGTACGTGAGGAAATATATAGAGAAAAAGGATTAAAACAAGCGATTGCTGATGGTTTTAGCAATGCATTATCATCCATTTTAGACGCAAATGCTACCACTGGAGTTACTGCCCTAGTTTTATTTATTTTTGGTACAGGACCAATTAAGGGGTTTGCGACTACTCTATTAATAGGTATTTTGACTTCATTATTTACCGCGATTTTTATTACAAGAATGCTGGTTGAATGGTATATTTCATCGGGAAAAAAATTAGATTTTTCTACACCATTAACAAAAAACTTATTTAGAAACCTATCCATATCTTTTCTCAATAAAAGAAACATTTCATATGTCATATCTGCGTCATTTATTTTCATAGCTATTTTTTCCTTATTTATTAATAATTTGAATCAGGGAGTTGATTTTGTTGGAGGAAGATCCTATGTTGTGAGATTTGAAAACCCTGTCAATCAACTTCAGATCCAGCAAAAACTTATTGAATCTTTGGGTAATGCTGAGGTAAAAACTTTTGGTGCAGAAAACCAGTTAAAAATAACAACAAACTACAAAGTTGATGTAGATGACTCAAGTGTTGATGATGAGATAAACCGTATTTTATTTTCTGATTTAAATTTCATAATCGGGAATAATGTTGATTACAATTCATTTGTTAATGGTGATGAAAATAAAACTGTTGGAATTATGTCATCTATTAAGGTTGGTCCAACTATTGCTGATGATATTAAAACCAATTCATTTATTGCTGTAATTGGATCTCTAATTTTTGTTTTTCTTTATATTTTAATCAGATTTAAGGATTGGCAGTTTTCACTTGGTGCAGTTTCTGCTGTTTTTCATGATGTAATGGTTGTTTTGGGCATATTTTCACTAGCCTATAAGATCATGCCGTTCAATATGGAAATTAATCAAGCATTTATTGCTGCTGTTCTAACGGTAATTGGATACTCATTAAATGATACAGTTGTTGTTTTTGATAGGATTAGAGAATATCGGAATATAAATACTTCTTGGGAGATTACGAGAGTGGTTAATACGGCTTTGAACAGTACTTTGAGTAGAACACTAAACACATCGTTTACCACATTACTAGTGCTACTAACAATTTTTATTTTCGGTGGAGAATCAATTAGAGGTTTTATGTTTGCTCTAATTATTGGAGTAATTATTGGAACATACTCATCCGTTTTTGTAGCAACACCAATTATGTTTGATACTTTAAAAAAGGTTAAGTAGGTTTATTTTTTTCTAGTGATTTTCTGACACTTCCTGTAGAGTCTAGTAGCTTACTTGCCTGAGAATGACTGATTTTTAATTCATCAATTAAAATATTTTCTGCCCTATCGATTAGTTTGTTATTAGTTAGTTGCATATCAATCATTTTATTCCCTTTGATTTTACCCATTTTAATCATTAGTGTGGTTGATATGATATTAAGAATCAATTTCTGAGCTGTACCAGCTTTCATTCTGGTACTTCCAGTGATAACTTCTGGACCAACAACAACTTCTATTGGAAATTTTGCGTTTTTAGCTAAGGGTGTTTTTTTATTACAAGTAATACAGGCAGTTAGAATATTTTCTTCATTACATTTTTTTATTGCTCCGACTACATAAGGTGTATATCCAGAAGCTGCAATACCTATAACAGAATCTTTACTATTGATTTTATATTTTTTTAGATCTTCCCAGCCTAAATCAAAACTATCCTCTGCAAATTCTTTAGATTTTCTTATTGCTTTATCACCACCTGCAATTAATCCAATTACTATATTATCGCTAACTCCAAATGTTGGTGGACACTCTGATGCATCAACTATTCCTAATCGACCACTTGTTCCAGCACCAATGTAAAAAAGTCTACCTCCCTTTAATAAGTTTTTTAATATTTCATTTATAAGTCGGTCAATTTTGGGTAATACTTTTTCAACTGCGTAAGCAACTGACTTATCCTCTTTATTAATAATTTCAATGATTTGCTTAGTTGATTTCTTCTCTAAATCATTATAATTTGAATCACTTTCTGTGATTTTTTTAAAATTCATACTCTAAAATTATTCAATGAAAATGTTTTTTAAAATAAATTCGTCATATTCACAAACCTTAAAGTATCCAAAAACTGTTGAATTATTGTTTTTAGAATTTATAATATTTCCTAAAATTGGTGCAGGTGGGGTCGAAAATGGACCATTTTGAGTATTTGTTTGAATAACAACCTGAATCATATACTTGAAATAATCATAATCAGTTCCTTCCATCCTAACAATCAATTCTCTATTTTCAGGAATATTATTTTTATCAATAAAGTATGAGAAAGTAAATGAATTACCATTTATATAAAGATCTCTTGCAGGTTGAAGATTACCTTTTTTTCCGTATTCGAATAAATAATAATTATCTAGTTCTGGTTTGTCTGTGAAAGTAGTTATGACCTCTATTAAGTCATCGCTTAATGTGTTTCTTTGGCCTTGAACTACATTATCAATTAAACTGGATTTTGTTAATTTTTCACTGGATATAAATTGGTTATTCCCATGATTTATCACCAATTCATATTCACTTTCTGGTACAATATCAAAACTATTAATAGAATAAAAACCTTCATCAAAATGATTTAGGAAATATTCATTGCCAGTATGTTTTTCAATTATCTTAACATTAGCATCATTAACATATTCAATTAAATCGCTAAAGTAGGGCCTAGATTTGCTTATTCTAACTTCAGAAAATGCTTTATCAGAGTTAACGTGTTTATTTATTTTAGCATCAATTACATACTTCTCCTCATTAAAATTTAAGTCAATTTCAATAATTTTTTCACATCCAAAATTGAAAATCACTAAAAATAACAAGAGGAAATATTTTTTCATCAAAATTTAAAATTATAAGTAACAGATGGAACAATACCAAAAATTGAAATCTGAACAGCTTCATTTTTCAATGTTTCATTGTTCCTTCTGAAAATGATTGAAGCTGCATTATCTCTGTTGTAAAGGTTGTAAACTCCAAAAACCCATGTACTTTCGACTTTTCCTTTATTTTTTTTTGGTTGTAATGTTAAATTAATATCTAGTCTGTGATAATTTGGAAGTCTAGATGAATTACGCTCTCCGTAGTTTGGTATATTCAAATTCATATAACTGTATTGAGAATTTGGGTAATTTGTTGGTTGTCCTGTTTGGTAAATAAAATTTCCCACTAATTTTAGTTTATCATTAATTTTATATTCAGAATTTATACTCAAATCGTGTGTTTTGTCATATGGTGTGTTATACCAATTTGAGGAATTGATCCCAGTTTCAGCTCCATTTCTACCCAATGTTTTTTGTTCTGATTTAGACAGAGTATAAGCAATCCAATATTTATGTCTACCCTTAACCTTTTTTAATAAAAATTCAATACCGTAGGCTCTGGCATCACCTGAAATAACAACTGTTTCTATGTTGTCGTTGCCAACTAAATCGGCACCATCAACATAATCTAGTCTGTTATTAATTTTTTTATAAAATATTTCTGATTCAAACTTTATGGATTGTGATGTTTTATAGAATCCAAATGCAAATTGATCTAGTTTTTGAGGTTTTAAATAGGGACCACTGGGAACCCATATATCTAAGGGAGTAGGAGAGCTGGTATTTGATATCAAATGTAAATACTGGTTTAGCCGATTATAACTTAATTTTAAACTTTGATTCCCTAAAGAGTAAGAAATATTTATTCTTGGCTCGATATTATTGTACGTTTTAAAAACAGATGAATTATTATCAAAACTATTGATTAATGGATTTGCTGGATTGTATATTCTTAAGTTTTCATCATAATCTAGCGGATTATCATTTATATAAGATTGTAAACCTTGTTGTCTAAGTCTCAAAAATTGATTAAAACGAAAACCGTATCTAATTGAAAGATTTGAGTTAATTTTATTTATAACATCAAAATATAACGAGCTTTCAATGGCATACTTTGCATTTAGTTTCGAATAATTTATTCCAGAATCTTCCGTTAGAGGACTAATTTCACCTGGATTAAAATCAAAATATAGTAGATTAAATCCATAATTGAATTGGAATTTACTCGAAAAATAGTTTTTGATATCAAACTTAAGGTTTAAATTTTTTATGCTCGACTCCCAATCAAAACCACCAAAATCTAGCTCTAAACCATAATAATAATTACTATAAATTAATGATGTGTTACTAAATGTTTTTTCATTAATTAAATTGTTCCATCTTATATTTAATGTATTATTTCCATATGTATTTGAAAATGTATCTTGTAATTTAAATACGTCTCTTCCAAAATACCCTGAAATATAAATTTTATTCTTATCGTTCAAAACAAAATTTGATTTTGTATTTAGGTCATAGAAATATGCAACATTATCAATATCAGTCAACTTTAAAAATAAATGAGCATATGAGCCTCTCGAGGCAAATAGAAACGAACTCTTATTTTTTTGAATAGGCCCTTCTATTAAAAATCTACTAGAAATTGAACCAATCCCACCATTGGCTTCAAACTTTTGATTATTACCGTCTTTTTGGTAAACATCTAAGACAGATGATACTCTTCCACCATAAGATGAGGGTATCCCACCCTTGTATAATTTTACCTCCTTAATTGCATCTGAGTTGAATACTGAAAATAATCCAAATAAGTGTGATGAGTTATAAATAATTGCTTCATCAAATAAAATTAAATTTTGATCTGCTGCTCCGCCACGAACATTAAACCCAGATGCCCCCTCGCCAGCACTTGATACACCAGGCAGTAGTTGAATAGTTTTCAAAAGATCAGATTCACCAAAAACAACTGGTGTTTGTCTAATTGTTTTACCTGATAAAATATTCATACTCAAAATAGGCAACTTTATATCGACATCCTCAATATTTTTACTTAAAATAACCTCATCAAGCGAATCCACATATTCATCAAGAAAAATATTTAATGAAATATTTTTATCAAGGATCAAATTCAATGATTTGTTTTCAAAACCAAGATTTTGAAAAATTAAATTATACTTTCCCTCATCCAAGGTTAATGAAAAAAAACCATAACTATTAGTTACAGTACCAATTTTGAGTTCTTGAACAACTACACTTGCACCAATTATAAGCTCATTACTATTACTGTCTTGAACATATCCACTAATCGTAAATGATTGTTGGGTAAAAATTAAATTATAGTTTAAAATAAGTAAAAGAAAAATTACTTTCCTCACTATTGTGACATCTTAGAGTCTAGATTTGATTTTATCTCATCAAGAAATTCCTGGGTGTTTAGAAAATGCTGTCTTTTTAGATTGCTTTTATGAATCAAAATTGCCAAATCTTTAGTCATTTTACCAGATTCAACAGTTTCGATACAAACATTTTCAAGTAAATTACAGAAAATGAGTAGTTTATCATTGCCATCAAGTTCAGCTCTGTGAATCAAACCACGTGTCCAAGCAAAAATTGATGCAATTGGATTTGTTGATGTTTCTTTTCCTTTCTGGTGTAGTCTGAAATGCCTAGTTACTGTACCATGAGCAGCCTCAGCTTCCATTGTTTTACCATCAGGAGTAACTAAAGTTGACGTCATCAAACCTAAAGAACCAAAACCTTGGGCAACAGTATCAGATTGAACATCACCATCATAATTTTTACAGGCCCATACAAAACCACCTTCCCATTTCATTGCAGCTGCAACCATATCATCAATTAATCTGTGTTCATATGTGATGCCAATTTCTTTGAACTTATCTTTAAATTCATTTTCGTAAACTTCATGAAAAATATCTTTAAATCTTCCATCATATGCTTTTAGAATAGTATTTTTTGTAGATAGGTATAGTGGCCATCCTTTCGAAATAGCTCTGTTCATACATGACCTTGCAAAACCGTATATAGATGATTCAATATTATACATACCCATAGCAATTCCATCTTCTTGAAAATTATATATTTCCCAAGTCTTAGGTTTATCTCCATTTTCAGGTGTAAAAGTCATTGTTAGTTTACCTTTTCCGTGAGTTAGGATATCAGTTGCTTTGTACTGATCACCAAATGCATGCCTTCCAATACATATTGGCTTTACCCATCCCTGTACATAACGAGGTATATTCTTCATTATAATGGGCTCTCTAAAAACTGTACCTCCAATTATATTTCTAATTGTTCCGTTCGGTGATTTCCACATCTTTTTTAGCGTATACTCCTTTACACGTTGTTCATCAGGTGTTATTGTGGCACATTTGACGCCTACATTGTACTTTTTTATTGCCTCAGCTGCGTCGACAGTGACTTGATCATCAGTGAAATCCCTATTTTTGATTCCAAGATCGAAATATTTAATATCTAAATCAAGGTATGGTAGGATGAGTTTCTTTTTGATAAAATCCCAGATAACCCTTGTCATTTCATCACCGTCGAGCTCAACAATGGGATTATCTACTTTAATTTTATTCATTTTATTAAGTTTTGACTTCTTTCAGTCTGGCTTTTTTACCTCTCAGGTTTTTAAAGTAATAAATTCTAGATCTTCTCACTTTACCTTTCTTGTTTACTTCAATTTTTTTAATTGAGGGTAGATTGATTGGAAATATTCTTTCAATTCCAAATGTTCCTGACATTTTTCTGATTGTAAAGGTTTTTGTTTTACCCTTTCCTTTAATTTGAATCACAACTCCCTTAAAAAATTGTGTTCTAGATTTTTCTCCTTCTTTTATTTCATAATATACTGTAATTGTATCTCCAGCCTTGAATTCAGGAAAACTTTTCTGCTCAATATATTCATCTTGAATATATTTAATAAGAGATTGCATAATTTGTAGTTTAAGTTATTCTACTCAACATTCAAAACTATTTCAGAGGTTGAATAGGGGCACAAACATAAACAATTTGATTTTAAAAATAAAATTATTCATTAAGCATTTCAGGCCTTAATTTGTTTGTTTTCTCAATCGATTTTTTTTCCCTCCAATCTTCAATTCTAGTTTTATCTCCAGACAAGAGAAGCTCAGGTACCCTCATGTTCTTGTAGTTGGAGGGCCTTGTGTAAACTGGAGGAGCCAAAAGGTTATCTTGAAATGAATCTGTGAGTGCACTGGTTTCATTATTTAAAACACCTGGAATTAATCGGATTATTGAGTCACAAAGTACTGCTGCAGGTAATTCTCCACCTGATAAGACATAGTTGCCGATTGACAACTCCATAGTAATTAGATTATCTCTAACCCTTTGATCAATACCCTTGTAATGCCCACATACTATAATAATATTTTTTAGTGTGGATAATCTATTTGAAATTTTCTGATCTAATAACATTGCATCCGGTGTCATTAGTATGATTTCATCATAATTATTAAATTTTTTTAATTCTCTTATGCAATTATCAATAGGTTCAATCATTAAAACCATTCCAGAGCCTCCCCCAAATTGATAATCATCAATTTTTTGATGTTTATCATTGCTGTAGTTCCTAAGATTATGAAAATGGATTTGAACAATTTCTTTATCAATTGCTCTTTTAAGAATTGAACCAGAAAATGGACTTTCTAATAATTTTGGTGTTGCACTTAAAATATCAATTCTCATCATTTTAGGCTAATCAAAAATCAAACTCTCTTTGTTTCCGTTTAAGTCTATGAAGGAAATTTGATAAATATTTTCTTTTTCAAAAGATCTTAACTCGGTCGTTGAACCAACAATTTTATCATTGATTTCAGTTAATATGTAACCAGGTCTGACACCCATCCTGTATAAGGTTGAATTTCTATTAACCACTACTGTTAAACCATTTTCAACATTAAGATCTTCTAAATATTTTTTATTTGAATTTTTTAATTGCATCCCATAAAACTGTACGTATGTGTTTACTTTTAGAGAAACATTTAAATCCATTATTTTACCATCTCTATCAATAATAACACTCAAATTATCACCTGGTCTTTTTGAGTTCAGATAACCTGACAGATCTGAAAACTTAGTTATTTGAACATCGTCAATTTGTAAAATAATGTCTCCGTTTCTCATCCCTGCAAGATGTGCTCCCATTTCAGGATCAGTTTCATTCACATAAAACCCTTCAGTTTTAGTAATTCCCAGCTCTTTAGCATTTTCTGAATTTAAGCTCTGACCAGTAACTCCCAACAGTCCTCTTTGTACATCTCCAAATTCAAGGATATCCTCAAAAATTTTTCTTGCAATGTTACTTGGTACAGCAAAAGAATAACCAATAAATCCAGCATTATTACTCTGAATAGCAGTATTAATACCAATTAAGTCACCATTAATATTTACTAGTGCTCCTCCACTGTTTCCGCTATTCACAGCTGCATCAGTCTGAATAAATGATTGATTCTTTGAATCAAAATCACTTAAGTCTCTAGATTTTGCGCTTATAATACCTGCAGTTACTGTTGAGGTGAGGTTAAATGGATTTCCAACGGCCAAAACCCATTCTCCAATTTTAGTTTGGTCAGAATCAGCAAAAATTATGTAAGGAAACCTTAAATTATTATCAATCTTCAAAATTGCAATATCACTGTTTTCATCGTATCCAATTAACTCAGCACTAAATGATTTATTATCATTAGTTGTTACCTCAATTGAGTTAGCATTATCGATAACGTGGTAGTTTGTGATTATATAACCATCACTTGAAACAATAACTCCTGAGCCTGTACCGATTGTTCTTTTTTGTTGTGAATTACCATAAAAAAGGTCCCATAAAGAATTAGAGCTGTTTTTCAATGCAGTATTTTTGACATGAACTACAGAATTGATTGTTTTTTCAGCAGCAATTGTAAAATCAGGATTTTGAAATTTTTTTAAGTCCTGAAATTGATTTACATTATTATTTGCAGATGTATTGATTATTTCTGAATCTACGTAGGAGTTAGTTTTTTGTTTTGACCTATCAACTGTAATGTTGAATATCAATGAAACAACAATTACAAGTGCTGTTATATAAAGTATTTTTAGAAATTTCATTCTTATTTTTTTTCAAAAATAAATTATTTACAATTTTAAATTTAACATTTAACTTCTTTTTAACATTATCTCAATATTTTTATATTGCGTTATATGAAACTTAGTTTTAGTAAATATCAAGGCAATGGCAATGATTTCATTATTATTGACGGAATTAATAACAGTTTAACTGGGATAAATCACGAAAAAATTCAAACCTTATGTGATAGAAGAAAAGGAATAGGGGCTGATGGATTCATTATTATAAAATCAAATTTGGATAGCGATTTTGAGATGGTTTATTATAACTCTGATGGTAAAATTGGATCCTTCTGTGGTAATGGTGCTCGATGTGCTTATGATTTTTCAATTAAAAGTGGTATATCTCGAAATATTTCAAAGTTCAAAGCTTATGATGGTTTTCACACTGCTAGTTTCAAAGGTGAGAAAATTTCGATATCAATTAATAAAGTAAATAATTTTAAAAAAATTGGTTTGAATTATTTTGTTAATACTGGATCCCCACATTTAGTAAAGTTTGATCAGGATTTGGAAAAATTAAAAATTGAGGATGAATTTATTAAAAGCCAATCTATTAAACTTTTTAAAGATGATGGCGTCAATGTTAATTTTGTATCAAAAAAAAATAATAATACATTTTTAGCTAGAACTTTTGAGAGGGGTGTTAATGCTGAGACACTTTCCTGTGGCACAGGAGCTGTAGCAATCGCAATTTCTGCCAAATTAAGATATAATTTTCAAGATAAATGGGTGAATGTCGTAACAAAAGGTGGAGATTTGTCAGTAACTTTCAAAAAAGATAACGAAATGTTTAATGATATTTTTCTTGTGGGTGATGCTAAACATGTATTTGATGGAAAATTTAGTTTATGAAGATAATCTCTAAAATTTTTTTTATTGTTTCTTTTGCTATAATTGTATTCATATCATTATTAGGGTTTAAAATATTTTTTAAGTCTAATACATCATTCGAAGATAATTTTGTGTATTTATATATTGAGTCAGGCTCCAGCTCTGAAGATTTAATAAGTTCTATCTCTAACTACATTATTGATATTGATACATTTAGAAAAGCAGCTAAGACAAAAAAATATCTTGAAAATATTAAAGCAGGTCGATTTAAATTAAATAAAGGAGATAATAATAACAATATTATTAATTCTTTAAGATCAAAAAACATCCCTGTCAAAGTGACCTTTAATAATATTCAGACAATTCATGAGCTTAGTGCCTACATCTCAAATAAAATTGAGGCCGATAGCGTGAGCTTATTAAATTCTTTTACTGATACAGATTTTTTGAAAAACTTAAATCTGACAAGTGATTCAGTTTTGTCATTATTTTTACCTAATACCTATGAGTTTTTTTGGAATACAAGTGCGGATGATTTTCGTGAAAAAATGGTTAAAGAGTTTAATATTTATTGGAATGAAAATAGAATTAAAAAAGCTTCAAAAATCAACTTAAACCCTATTGAGGTTTCAATATTAGCATCAATTGTTCAAAAGGAAACGCCCAAAGTTGACGAAAGACCAACAATCGCAGGTGTTTATTTGAATAGACTTAGCAAGGGAATGAAATTACAAGCAGATCCTACAATTGTTTATGTAATTAAGCTACAAAAAGGTTTTGATAAAACAATTAAAAGGGTTTTGTATAAAGACTTGAGGATAAGGTCTGATTATAACACCTACTTGAATAAAGGTTTACCACCCGGCCCAATTGTTACACCTGATTTTTCAGCAATTGAAGCAGTATTAAATCCAGCAACTCACAACTTTATATTTTTTGTTGCTGATGTTTCTAATCCTGGTTATCACTTATTTTCAAGAACCCTGTTAGAGCATAACAGAAAAAAAAGACAATATACAAGATGGTTAAAGGAGAGAAATATAAAAAGATAAAATACTGATAATTAGATAATTAAAAAAAAGCTTATGTTTGCAACGCTGTAAAAATATTTTTACAAATGAATAATTTTGTTTTTATCAAATTTATAAGCAACAGATATTTGTTTTTATACTCAATCGTTTTACTGCTAGTAACTGATCTTTCAGAAAACCTAGATAAATCATCTGTATTTTATTTAGTAAAAGAAAAACCAGATTTATTTTCAAAATCACATACTGTTCCCTTTATAGAAAAGGATTTTATTGGTTTCAGAGAGTTCCTAGGTTTTTTTGAGTCAGGGTCTGATTACAAAAAAATTAACCGTTTCGGATACTTAGGTAAGTATCAATTTGGCAGGGGGACGCTTGATATATATGGTGTTAGTGACTTAAATGATTTTATTTATAATCCTGAGTTGCAAGAAAAAGTTTTTCTAATGAATATAAAAAGAAACAAATGGATTTTGAGAAGAGAAATTAAAAATTGTTCAAATAAATTTTTAGAAGACTTATTCATTACAGAGTCTGGTATTTTAGCTGCTGCTCACTTGTCAGGTCCGGGAAATGTCAAAAAATTTTTAAGAAATAAAGCATCAACAGAATTTAATAAAAAAGATGCAAATGGAACATCAATAAGTGATTACATAAGAATCTTCAAGAATTATAATTTAATCAATATTAAACAAGAAAGAAGGCCTAAAATTAGTCTGTAAATCTTTTATCTAAATCATCAACATATTTCCTGAACTGTTTATCCGTAAAGGCTAGATTATCAACTGTTTTGCATGCATGAAGAACAGTTGCATGATCCCTATGTCCAATTTTGGTTCCAATACTTGCCAGGGATGCTTTTGTAAACTTTTTTGAAAAAAACATTGCTAATTGTCTTGCTTGAACAATATGCCTTTTTCTAGTTTTTGATTGTAATGTATTAACGTCCATCTGAAAATAATCAGAAACAACTTTTTGAATTTGATCAATTGAAATTTCTTTTTTAGTATTTTTTACAAACTTTTCAACTATAACTTTAGCCAAGTCTATTGTAATTTGTTTTTTATTGAATGATGACTGAGCCATCAGGGATATTATAGCTCCCTCCAGTTCTCTAATATTAGTTTTTATGTGTTTTGCGACATAATAAATAATATCGTCTTCCATCTCAACACCATCTCTTGCTAACTTATTTTTAATAATTGAAATTCTTGTTTCATAATCAGGTGTTTGTAGCTCAGCAGAAAGTCCCCACTTAAATCTTGATAACAATCTTTGTTCAATTTCTTGCATGTCAACTGGTGCTTTATCAGATGTTAATACAACTTGTTTTCCATTTTGATGCAAGTGATTAAATATGTGAAAGAAAACATCCTGTGTTCCAGACTTACCAGAAAAGAATTGGACATCGTCAATAATTAAAACATCAATAAGCTGATAAAAATGAATAAAATCATTTCTATTATTTTTCTTTACAGAGTCGACATATTGTTGTGTAAATTTTTCAGCGGAAATATATAAAACGGTTTTTTCAGGAAATGCTTGTTTAACATTTATTCCTATTGCGTTAGCAAGGTGTGTTTTTCCAAGACCCACACCCCCGAAGATAAGTAACGGATTAAAAGAAGTTCCTCCAGGTCTTTTGGAAACAGCGTAACTAGCTGATCTCGCTAACCTGTTAGAATCACCCTCTAGAAAATTTTCAAAATTGTAATTGAGGTTTAGTTGTGAATCAATTTTTAAATTTTTAATTCCCGGTATTATAAAGGGATTTGTCAAATTTACTTTTGAGAAATTTGAAGATGCATCTAAATTTTGAGATTTAATTTTTGGTTTATATTCACTGGGAATTTTTTCGGTAAAACTAGAATCACTTCCAAATTTGTTCTCCATTCTTATAATGTAAACAAGTTTGGCATCTTTCCCTAATTCTTTGGTTAAAGCAACTTTTAAAAGTTTTACGTAATGTTCTTCAAGCCATTCATAAAAAAATTTGCTTGGTACTTGTACACTTAAAATATTGTCTTGTAACTTAATCGGAATAATTGGTTCGAACCAGGTTTTGTATGCCTGCAATTGAATATTATCTTTCACAAATGAGAGACAATTATTCCAAACAGTTACTGCAGTCATATAAACAAAAATTATTTTGGTTTCAAAAAAAAATTTAAAAATCTGAGAATGATTTTTAAACTTCTTATGCTAACAAATATGTACATTTTTTTTTTAAAAAAAAATCATTTTGCTATTGAATTTTAAAAATCTTTTTTCGATATTATGTAATAAGAAAATACAGCAGTATTTGCATAAAAAAAAATCATTTTACACATCACTAATAGTGAGATATTCTGAGACAGATGCAATGTCTTATTCACACCATAGTAATTATTTAAAATACTATGAAGTTGGCAGATTAGATTGGCTCAAAAAAATTGGTTTCTCATATTTTGAAATGGAAAAAAATAACATAATACTCCCTGTTGTAGAAACAAAAACTGTATTTAGAAAGCCAGCATTCTTTGAAGACAAACTTAAAATAAAAACTACTCTCTTAAATCCTCCATCTTATTCATTAGAGTTTCAATATGAAATATTTAAAAATAAAATCTTAATCAATGAAGGATACACAAAATTAATTTTTTTAAACAAAAAAAATAATAAACCAATTAGGTGCCCAAAAAACATATTAGATGCTATTGGTAATTTTTAAAATGGTATAAAGTGTCTTTGTCAATTTGAGTTTTTTCATTATAATTTAAATTTAATTTTGGAGAGCTCGTTCCATCATAAATTTTTGTGTTACTTTTAAAAACTCGAGCCTCATCCCAAATGTTGCTCTCAATAAATTTATTTAATGTAAATAATCCTCCTTCAATTATAATAGATTGTATTTTTTTATTGAATAAATTTTTAGATAAATCATTAGCGGATAATATTTTTCCATTAGTTTCTATTATTTCAAATCCTTCCAGATCCTCTAAATCACGCCCCACAACAAATTTTCTGTTATTTATGTTATTCCAATTCCTTACATCTAAAAAAGCATTATCATTTTTTTTTGTCTTGTGGCCAATCATTATGGCATGTTCCTGACTCCTCCATTTATGAACAATCTGTTTGGATAATTCATTTGATATCCAATATGGTCTTTTATTATTTTTGATCTTGGGAGCTATAAAACCATCAAATGATTCTGCCCATTTTAATATTATGTAAGGTCTTTTTTTTTCAAAATATACAATTAGTCTTTTGTGTAAATCTTTACAGAGATCCTCTAATATTCCATATGTAACATTTACACCATGATCCTTTAGATACTTTATTCCTTTAAATTTTACAATTGGATTAGGGTCCTCACATCCAATTACTACATTTTTTATCCCACTCTTAACAATCTCATTTGTACATGGTGGTGTTTTACCAAAGTGACAACAAGGTTCTAGAGTTACAAAAAGTGTTGAGTTTTTAAATAGTGACTGATCTTTAACATTTTTTATTGTATTTATTTCTGAGTGATTACCACCAGCCTTACTAGTGAATCCCTCAGAAATAATTTTTCCATCACAAAAAAGTAATGATCCTACATTAGGATTTGGATATGTCATTCCTAGAACAGACTTTCCAATTTCGATACATCTTTTCATTAATTTTTCCTCATTCATAGGGCTTATAAATCATTATATTTATAGAACACTAATTTACAAAAATGAAATTTGAAATCAGAAAGATTATTAATAAGGATAACCCTAGGGTTAAAGAGGTATTAATTAGTGTAATGAAAGAATTTGATGTTCCAGAAAATGGTACTGCCCTGAGTGATCCAGAATTAAATGATATGTTTGGATCATATAAGCATAATAAAAGCATTTACTTAGTTGTAGTTGTTGATAAAGAAATATTTGGAGGCGCTGGAATAAGTATGTTAAATGGTCAAAAAAAAAATATTTGTGAGCTTCAAAAAATGTATTTTTTACCAAAAATTAGAAAGCATGGTATAGGAAAAATATTAATTGAAAAATGCATAAAATTTGCCAAAAATGCTGGATATGAATTTTGTTATATTGAGACCATGCATAACATGAAAGCAGCACAAAATTTATACAAAAATTATAACTTTAAAAATATCCATAAACCTTTGGGAATGACAGGTCATACATCTTGCCCTGTTTGGATGCTAAAAAAATTATGACGTTAAGACAACTAAAAAAGCTTACAGAAGTCAAATTTTTAAACATATATAACATCAATGAAAGTAGATCAGTATTTCATTTGCTGTTAGATGAATTTTTAGGAATAGATACTATCAATTTTCATATTAATCTTGAAAAAAAAATATCATCGGATTTGCTTAAATTATTTAATGAGAAAGTTTCTCTTGTTGAAAAAGAAATACCAGTCCAGTACGTTATTGGCTACGTAAAAATAGACGGTTTAAAAATATTTGTTAACAAATCTGTTTTAATTCCTAGACCTGAAACAATTGATCTTTGTAAATGGATAGTACAAGAACAACTAAATGACAAAAAAATTCTAGATATTGGTACTGGATCAGGTCTGATATCACTATTTTTAAAAAAACACTCCAAAAATTGTACAATTCATGCATGGGATATTTCAAAAAATGCCCTTGGTATTGCAATTAAAAATGCAGATCAAAATAACTTAGATATAAACTTTAATAAAATTGATATTTTAAAAAATCATTCTTTTAAAATTAAATTTGATTTAATAGTTTCTAATCCGCCATATGTTAATAAAAAAGAAAAGGGTTCAATTTCAAATTTGGTTAAAAAAAATGAGCCTAGTGAAGCAATTTTTGTTGATTCAAAAGATGATTTATTATTTTATAAGGCGATAATTAAATTTTCTAAATCCCATTTAAATGAGAATGGAATTGTTTATTTTGAATGTCATAAAGAACGGATAAATAAGGTCAAAAATTTATTAATTATTAATAAATTTACAGATATAAAGATTAAAAAAGACTCATTTGGAATTGATAGAATGATCCAAGCTAAAAATTATGGATATGCTTAAATATATTGAGGAATTAAGAAATAAATTGCACCACCATAATTATTTATACTACATTAAGGATGCTCCAGAAATTAGTGATTTAGAGTTTGATCAGACTCTAAGTGAACTAGTATCTCTAGAGAATAAGTATCCACAATATTTTGATGCAAACTCTCCATCTCAAAGAGTAGGTAGCTCTTTAAGTAATTCTTTCAAAACATTTAATCATAAGTACAGGATGTATTCATTAGAAAATTCTTATTCAAGAGAGGATCTAGCTAAGTGGAATGAAAGGATTGAAAAAAATTTAGGAAAAAACAACTTATCATTCTCCTGTGAATTAAAACTTGACGGCGTTTCAATTAGTTTATCCTATGAAAAAGGATTATTAAAAAAAGCTTTAACAAGGGGCGATGGCATACAAGGTGATGATGTTACTGAAAATATTAAAACTATCAATTCAATTCCTTTAAAACTCAATAGTACTATTGATTATGATTTTACAATTAGGGGTGAGGTAATCATAGAAAAAAAGGATTTTACCGAAATGAACAAAATTCGTGAAAGAAACGGTGATGAAAAATATATGAACCCTAGAAATACTGCCTCAGGAAGCATAAAATTAATAAATAGTCTTGAAGTTAAAAAAAGGCCTTTAAAATGTTATTTTTTTCAAATTATTTCTGAAAATTATAATATTTTGAATCAGACAGAAGCCTTAAATCTTGTCAAAGTCTTGGGTTTTAAAACTTTAAAAACTAATAGATTTTGTAAAAATATTGATGATGTCTTTGATTATATTAACTATTGGGATAAAAGAAAAAATGACTTGAATTTTGAAATTGACGGAATTGTAATCAAGGTTAATAATTTAGGTTATCAAAAAGATTTAGGTTATACTTCAAAATTTCCTAGATGGGCAATTGCATACAAGTTTGCAACAGAAAGAGTAGAAACTAAACTTATTGATGTAGAATACCAAGTTGGTAGGACAGGAGTAGTCACACCAGTTGCAGTTCTTGAACCTGTTTTAATAAATGGGACAAAAGTTAAAAGAGCATCTTTACACAATAAGGATCAAATTGAAAAACTAAACTTGCATCAAAATGACCATGTATTTGTCGAAAAAGGAGGTGAAATAATTCCCAAAATTGTTGGAGTTAATAAAGAAAAAAGGAGTTTAGATGCTAAAACTGTTATGTTCAGGGAGATATGTCCCTGTCCCATTCAATCTAATTTGGTCAAAATCCCAGGTGAGGCTCAACATTATTGCGTGAATCATAAAAAATGTCCACCTCAAATTTTGGGTAGATTTAAGCATTTTATTTCTAGAAAGGCTATGAATATTGATGGTTTTGGAATTGAAACAATTGAACGATTAATAAAGATCAATGAATTGAAAAATTTTTCAGATATATATTTTTTGTCTAAGCAAAAGTTAGTTTCTATCGACAGAATGGCTGAAAAATCAGCCCAAAACCTGTTAACTGCTATTAAAAATTCAATTTCTCAACCCTTCCACAAAGTATTATTTTCACTTGGTATAAGGCATGTTGGGGAAACTGTTGCATTGAACTTGGTTAATCATTTTAAAACAATTGAAAATTTAATGAATTCCGATTTCGATCAAATGATATCAGTCAATGAAATTGGAGATAAAATTGCTGAAAGTTTGATTGAATATTTTGATGATGTTGAAAATAAAGAGGAAGTTCTAAAGTTGAAGTATTTAGGACTTTGCTTTAAAATAAGTAATGAAAATAAAAATAATCCTTTGAACAATTTAAAGTTTGTGATTTCTGGAACCTTTGAAGAAATATCAAGAGAAGATTTAAAGGCAATGATTATATCAAGTGGAGGCTCTATTTCAAGCTCAGTAACCAAAAATAGCATTCTAATTACAGGTGAAAATGCCGGACCATCAAAGATTTCGAAAGCAGATAGTTTAGGAATTCAGAAATTAACTTACGACAGATTTATTGCTAAATTCATTTCATAAATAATAATATTTGAAAAAGTTATTACAAAAAATAAAAAATAAGTTTTTGCAAAATAAAATTGATAATTCAATTGTCTTACTGTCTTCAAAGATTCGAGAATTTACAAAGCCCGTTAGAAAAGTTGGATTTATAGTAGACTCAGAGCTTGAAATTGATTATTTAGATATAGTTCGCTTAACCGAAAATATAGGATTGAAAGAAAAAGATTTAAAAGTAGTTAGTTATTCAAAAACTGTTTTTAACGATCCTTTTTATAAAATGAGAGTTTCAGATGAATCTATAAACTTTTTTGGCAATATCAGATCTGCAGATGCTAATGAATTTATCTCTTATGATTATGATCTACTAATAAATTATTTCGGAAAAAATAAAATATTATCATTAATTTCTTCAAAAAGTAATGCAAAATTCAGGGTTGGTTTTGAAAAATCAAATCCAAAACTAAATGATATTATATTTAAAAATATTTATAATAATTTTGGAAAGTTCAGCAATCAGTTGGTAAAATATTTAAAGATTCTTAAATAAATAAAAGTTAAAATGAATGTCAAACTATAGAATTAACCCTTTCATCTTCGAAAAAAATAAATCTATTTTAGCGGGTGTTGGAGTAGCATCAGTCACACCATTTGATGTTAATGGCAATATTGATTTAGATGCAATCGACAGACTTTGTGAATATTTTTTTTTAGGTGGAGTTTCATACGTAGTTGTTCAGGGCACTACTGGGGAGTCATCAACATTAAATGATAAAGAAAAAGAAATTGTAAATAAAAGGTTTGTTAATTCATTGAAAAATAAGTTACCTCTTATTTTAGGTATCAGTTCAAACAGTACTAGGGAATTATGTGATTTAATTAATAAAACTGATACCACTGGTTTTGAGGCAATTATGTCAGTTTGTCCATACTATAATAAGCCTTCCCAAAATGGTATTTTCCAGCATTTTAAAAGTGCAGTTGATATTTCTCCTTTACCAATATTACTTTACAATGTTCCAGGAAGAACATCATCAGACATGACTGATGAAACAATTATAAGATTAAGTTCATACTCAAAAAAAATTATCGGAGTCAAGGAAGCATCAGGAAATGTAAACAGAATAGTTAACCTGAGGAAAAATACACATGATGATTTTTTGATTATCTCTGGTGATGATTTTTCAATGATTGATGCTGTAAGATCTGGGGCCGATGGTATAATTTCAGTCGCAGCAAATGCTTACCCAAACTTAATGAATTCATCCTATATTACATTATTATGGGAGGGTGATGATTCAAAACCAAAAAATATTTCAGACTCTAAGCTTGAATCATCTAAATTTCTTTTAAATGGTTTTTTTGAACTAATTTTTAATGAGGGTAGTCCAAGTGGAATAAAGTTTGCATTAAGTAAATTGGGTTTGTGTAAAGAAAAAGTTAGGTTACCTTTGACTGAAATTTCAAGTCCATTGAGAAATAAAATTTTAAAATTTTTAACAAATCACCCTGATAATGATTAAGAAGTTATTTTATATTATGTTTGTTTTTCTATTCATTACATCCTGTAATGAGTACCAAAAACTTCTGAGAAGTGAAGATATTAAAATCAAATACCAGAAGGCCGAGAATTATTTTGAAAATGAGGAATTTAGAAGAGCAAGTGGATTATTTGAACAAATATTACCTAAATATAGAGGAAAACCACAAGCTGAGAGAATAACATTCTTTTATGCAAAATCACTTTTGGAAATTAACAATTATGTTCTCGCTGCTTATCAGTTTGAAAGTTTTGTTAAGGCCTACCCAATTAGTCAAAAAGTTGAAGAAGCTGCTTATTTAGAAGCATATTGTTTTTATAAACAATCACCAAAATTCAGTCTTGATCAAGAAGAAACTGTTGAAGCCATTGATAAGTTGCAAAATTTTATAAATTTTTACCCATATTCAGAAAACTTGGATATCGCTAATGAACATGTTCAGGAGCTGAGATTAAAACTTGAAGAAAAAGCATTTGAAATAGCTAAACAATACAATACTATTAGAGATTATAGTTCTGCTATTACAGTGCTAAACAGTTTCATAATTGATTATCCTGGCACTCCATTTCGAGAAGATGCTCTATTCTATTTATTTGACTCATCTTACAATATTGCTGTTAACAGTATACCATCAAAAAAACTTGAACGATTAAATGATGCTAAAAAAGTTTACGAGGAATTAATTGATGAATACCCAGATTCTCAATTTTTTAATAAAACCGAATCTATGATTTCTGACATAGACAAAGAAATTGCTATATTTGCGCCCAATCAATAGAAATTTATGGATTTTAAAAAAATCAAAGCCCCAACATCTACAGTAACTTATAACCGAGAAGTTATTGAAAACAAAACTGATAATATTTATAAGGCAATTTCAATAATTGCGAAAAGGACTGTTCAAATAAATGAGGATATAAAAAAAGAACTTATAAGTAAATTGGAAGAATTTGCAACCCCAAGTGAAAGTTTGGAAGAAATATTTGAAAACAAAGAACAGATCGAGGTTTCAAAATTCTATGAAAAGCTTCCTAAAGCTCATGCCATAGCAATTGAAAATTGGTTAAACGAAAAAATTTATCATAGGAAACCCGAAAAAAGTTAACTTTTATGTCTGTCCTTAAAGGAAAAAATGTTCTTTTGGGGGTAACAGGAAGTATTGCTGCATACAAGTCAATCATTCTGCTAAGATTGTTAAAGATAGAGGGAGCTGACGTTCAAGTTATTTTTTCTGATAGTGCAAATAATTTTGTTACCCAACTAACTTTTTCAACACTTTCTGAGAAAAAAGTATTAACCGATTTTTTTGAAGATGATAAGAAAGTCGATTGGGTAAATCATGTGGAACTTGCAGAGTGGGCTGATTACATGATAATTGCTCCAATTACATCATCAACATTATCCAAATTAGTTTCTGGTAACGCTGATAATTTATTAGTTGCTACATATATGTCAACCAAGTGTGATGTTTTTTTTGCACCTGCAATGGATCTTGAGATGTATAATTCTAAGTCTACAAAGGAAAATATTAAAAATTTGGTTGACCGAGGTAACATATTTGTCAAACCTGCTAAAGGTTTTTTAGCTAGTGGGCTTGACGGATGGGGAAGACTCGAAGAACCAAAAAATATTTTAAATATTTTAATTAATCATATTTCTGAAAAACTTATATATCATAAAAAAAAGTTCCTAATAACTGCTGGTCCTACTCAAGAGATGATTGATCCTGTGAGATTCATTAGTAATTATTCATCGGGAAAGATGGGGCACGAGCTAGCTAAAGAAGCGGCCAATTTAGGGGCCCACGTTATATTAATTACTGGTCCAACTAAAATTAACACCATAAACAGTAATATTAGAGTGATAAAAATCACTTCAGCAGATGAAATGTATGACAAATGTATTACAGAATTAAAAAAATCCGATTATGTTGTAATGGCAGCTGCTGTTGCTGATTATAAACCTATTACAATATCAAAAACAAAAATTAAAAAGAATAGAAAAAAAACATTTAACTTAGAATTAGTTAAAAATATTGATATTATTTCTGAGTTAAGTAAGCTGAAAAAAAGCAATCAAAAAATGATTGGTTTTGCACTAGAAACTGAAAATGAAATTGTAAATGCCAAAATTAAACTTGAGAAAAAAAAGCTTGATGCAATAGTTCTCAATTCAATGTCTAATGAAAATACTTGTTTCAACTCTGAAAAAAATAAAATTCATTTTATAACTAAAAGTAAAACCAAAGAGTTCAAATTAAAAAATAAAAATGAAGTTGCTAAGGATATTTTACATGAAATTTATAAATTATAGCTTCTTATTTTTTTTCTTTCTGAAATCTTACAGCCAACAGCTAAACTGTGAAGTGATTGTTAATGGCAGTCTTATAAATCAAACTGAAAAACAAATTTTCACAAACCTTGAAAGGAATATAGAAAGTTATTTAAATACAAATAACTGGGATGATCAGTCTCTTCAAAATTTTGAGAAAATTGATTGTACGTTAATCATAACTGTACTGAACTATTCTGACAACTTCTTCAACTGCAATTTCGAAATTAAATCTTTTAGACCAGTATTTAATACTAACTACTCTACAAATATTCTTCTTTTTAAGGATAATGGAGTTAGTTTTAATTATGAATCAAATCAATATATTTTAAGATCAGAAAATAGATTCGAATCTGATTTGGCATCAATACTAGAATTTTATGCTAACCTTGTTATAGGTCTTGATAAAGATAGTTTTGCTCTCGATTCAGGTAAATCAAATTTTTTGAACTCTAAAAAAATTCTTGATTTTGCATCTAGTAATTCCCAATCAAATATGTGGAGTCAGAATTACAATAATGGAAGAATTAATAAATATTGGTTGGTTGAAAACTTGATTTCTCCAAATTACTCGACCATAAAAGAAATTTATTATGAATACCATAGAAAAGGATTGGATATTATAATTGAGGACAAGGAGATGGCTTTAGAAAATATTTCTGAAACTATTGCAAAATTTAATGTGATAAATAGGTTAAGACCTAACTCAATTATGCAACAAATGTTTTTCCAGTCAAAAAATGATGAAATTTTTAACTTATATAGTAATAATAGTAAAGCCTATATAAACAATCTTAAAAATAACTTAAACAGGGTATCACCTTTTTTCTCGGAAAAGTGGAATAGTCTGAAATAAAACCATGGAACTTGTTAAAAACGATTGAAATAAAAAATTATTTATTAATTGAAAGTATTAAAGTTGATTTCGATGATAATTTTAATATTATGACTGGAGAAACAGGATCTGGAAAGTCAATTATTATTGGTGCATTAAATTTGTTGGCAGGATCTAGAGTTGATCACAAAGTTGTAGGTCCTAGTAATAAAAAATGCGTCATAGAAGCAATTTTTTTGATTGCTGAAAATTTAAAGGATAAATTTTTAAGTCTTGATATCGATTTTGATACAGAGTCATACTTTAGGAGGGAAATTTTATCGAATGGAAAATCCAGAGCTTTTATTAATGATACACCTGTCAAATTAGAGATTTTAAAAAATGTAACACTTGATTTGATAAATGTACAGTCACAAAATCAAAATTTGGTTTTAAATGAAAAAAGTTTTTACTACAAGCTAATTGATAGTGATTTAGAAATTAATTTATTAAGAAAAAAGTTTTTAATTAATTATAATCAATACTTGTCAAAACAAAAAACATATGAAAGTTTAAATAATCAATTTATTAATATTAAATCTAATTTTGATTACAACAAGTTTTTATATAATGAAATTGATGAGCTCAATTTACAAAACAATGAAGAGGAAAGTCTAGAGCAAGAATTTATAAACCTTAAAAATTATGATAAGTTAAAAAATGAGTTAAATAATTATCATCAGATTGTTTCTAGTGAACACGATAGTCTTATTTCATTAATGAATAATTTATCATCAATTTTAAATAAAACATCCTCAATTTCAAATGATTTTAAGACATTGAAAAACAGGTATGATCAACTAAAAATTGAATTTGATGATATAATTAATTCGATTAATAGAAAGTCTGAAAATTTAGTTTATGATCCAAGAAGATTTGAATATGTTCAAAATAGAATCTTTAAAATTAAAGATTTATTTCTCAAGCATAATGCTAAAACCTCCAATGATCTGATTCAGGTCAAGCAAAATCTATTTTTGCAATTTTCAAGTTCAAAAGATTTACAAAGTGATGTTGAATCTTTGGAAAATGAAATTCAAGAATTAGAAAATAAATGTCAAATTCAAGCAAATACAATTTTTCTTAAGAGAAAACACAGGGTCAAGGATTTAAAGAAAGATATTGAATTAATCTTTAATAATTTATCTATGAAAGAATCTAGAATAAAATTTGATTTAGAAAAGTCTGATAAACTTAATAAATATGGTATTGATAATCTAAACGTTTTATATTCTGCAGATAAGGGAAACAATTTCAATAAATTAATTAAAATTGCCTCTGGTGGGGAAAAATCAAGAATTTTATTAGCAATCAATGTTCTATTTTCTGAAAAAATGAGTTTACCAACATTAATTTTTGATGAGATTGATTCTGGAACCTCAGGTAAAGTAGCTAACGTCATTGCTGATTTGCTGAAAAGAATAGGGAATAAATCACAAATTATCGCAATCTCACATCTTCCTCAAGTGGCTGCAAAAGCTTCAAATCATTATAAAGTTTATAAGATTTTAGATCAAAACAAACCAAAAACACTAATGAAAAAACTAAATCATGATGAAAGAATCAAAGAAATTGCAGCCATGATTTCAGCTGATAATATTACAAATCCTGCACTAGACCAGGCACTAGAGTTGCTCAAATAGTATTATATTTAAAACAAAAATGCCAAACGAATTATTAAAAAATAAAAAAGGGATTATTTTTGGTGCTCTTGATGAGAGCTCTATTGCTTGGAAAACAGCTGAGAAAGTTTTTGAGCAGGGTGGTAGGTTTGTTCTAACAAACTCACCAGTAGCTGTAAGAATGGGGTCAATAGATTTACTTGCAAAAAAAACAAACTCAATTGTAATTCCTGCAGATGCTACATCCAATACCGATTTAGAAAAATTAATAGAGGAGTCTACTAAACATTTTAATGATAAAATTGATTTTGTTTTACATTCAATAGGAATGTCAATAAATGTGAGGAAAGGTAAACACTATACCAATCTAAATCACGACTGGTTAACAAAGGGGTGGAATATTTCTGCAGCCTCTTTTCATAGATTAATGCAGTGTCTTTATAACAAAAATGCAATGAATGAATGGGGAAGTATTGTAGCATTATCATATATGGCTGCCCAAAGAGTTTTTCCCGACTACAACGATATGGCAGATAACAAAGCATATCTTGAATCTGTAGCTAGAAGTTTTGGTTATTTTTTTGGAAAAGAGAAAAAAGTAAGGGTAAATACAATTAGTCAATCACCTACACCAACAACTGCTGGAAAAGGTGTAAAAGGATTTGATGGTTTTATGGAATACGCAGAAAAAATGTCTCCACTTGGAAATGCGACAGCAGATGAGTGCGCCAATTATACAGTTTCTTTATTTTCTGACCTGACAAAAAAAGTTACATTACAAAATTTATTTCATGATGGTGGTTTTAGCAATGTAGGTGTAAGTCAAGAAATTATTGATTCTATTCCAAAAAAATAATCTTGATGCTAAAAGTTGGATTAACAGGCGGAATTGGTTCAGGTAAAACCACAGTTTCTCGCATTTTTGCCAACAAACATTTTAAAATATTTAATTCTGACGACATAGCAAAAAATATTATAAAAACTGACATAGAGTTAAAGAAATCTATTATAAATTTTTTTGGATCAAAATCATTTAATGGTGGTGATTTCAACTCAATATATATTTCAGAAATTGTTTTTAATGATCGTAAAAAGTTAGACCTTTTAAATAGTATAGTTCACCCAAAAGTGTTTGAGAAATTTGAAAAATTTGTAAAAAAAAATTTAAAATCAAAAATATTAGTTGAGTCAGCAATACTTTTTGAAAGTAACTTTTACAAGTTAATGGATTATAATATACTTTTAAAATCGCCTAAAAATGCGAAAATTAATAGAATTATTGAGAGAGATAATTTTAATAGAAAAACCATTGAAAAAATCATGAAAATTCAGTGGAGTGATAAAAAAAAAAAAAAATTAGCAACTTTTGTTATTGATAATATTAACATTTCAAAAACAAAAACAGAAATCTTAAGTTTAATAAATAAAATTGAATCACTAAATGAAAAAAAATAGAATCATTATTTTAATTTCATTCATGTCAATTTCCCTGATTGGTATAATATTTTTACAGTTTTATTGGATAAAAAATTCACTAGATATCTATGATAATCAATTCTCTCAGAGCACTAACAGCGCATTAGTTACTGTGGCAAAAGCTATTTCAGACAGAGAAATGAGAGATTACTTATCAGTTTATCAAAAACTAAAAGATAGCATCGGAGATCCTGTCGAATCCCAGCTTGTTGATGTTTTTCAGTATATAGACAAGAATAGAGATGATGAAAATATTTACTTGTATTATTCTGCCATTTTGGAGGAGGATTATAACATTAATTCAAACTTATTTGACTCAAGAATATCAGATAGTATTTCAATAAAAGACTACACAAGTTTAAAATCAACAATAATTTTTGATGATGCATTTGGAAAAGAAATGAATAATATGAGTTCAATGGAAAAGTTGCAGATGATGGAAAAAATTTCACTAATTGATGAAGCTAAATATAAGTCAATTTTTATTGATATAGCTAACCTAAAACCCATAGCTAATCGAGTGTCAAATATCGAAGTCCAACTACTTTTACAAAAAGAGTTTAAAGAAAGAGGGTTACCTAATGATTATGATTTCAAGATTTTAAATAATAAAATGGAAACTAAATTAGGAACAAGTAAGTATGAAAATTTTAATGAACTCTCACAACACAGCGTCCCTTTATTTACAAACCAAATTGGAGAAACGGACTATGTATTAGTTGTTGGGTTTCCTATGAACATTACTTTTATTAATTCAAATGTTATTTACCTCATTCTACTTTTAGTATTTTTTACATTTATCATAATTTTTTCATTTTATTCAACGATCGTTATTTCAATAAAACAAAAAAATATATCTGAGATGAAATCAGACTTCATTAACAATATGACACACGAATTTAAAACTCCCATAGCTACTATAAATCTAGCAATTGATGCTATAAAGAAAAAGTTGATTGGAAAAGTAGATACTAAGTCCATGGGTTATTTAAATATCATAAAAGATGAAAATAATAGAATGAATAATCAGGTTGAAAATGTCTTGATGATTTCACAATTAGATAAAGAAAAAATAGAGATTGACATGAAGATGATGGATTTAAATAAACTGGTTCAGTTGGCCATTGATAGGGTAGAACTACTTTCAGTAAGTATGGGGGCAAGGATAACAAAGAAGTTTGATAAAAAAGAAAATATTATGATGTTAGCTAAAGAAGAAATGATAAATGTTTTTGTAAATATTCTTGAAAATTCCCTTAAATATTCAAAATCAAATCCCGTAATTCAAATAATCGTAAAAAATGAAAAATCAAATACGATTGTATTTTTTGCAGACAATGGAATTGGAATGACAAAAAAAGTTAAAACTAAAATTTTTGAAAAATTTTACAGAGAGTCGAGCGGAAATATTCATAATATAAAAGGTCATGGTTTAGGTCTTGCTTTTGTCAAAAAAATTATTGACCTGCACGCTGGTATAATATCTGTTCAAAGCCAAATTGGTAAGGGATCAACATTTAAAATAACTTTTAATAATGTCAATAAAACGTAAAAAAATATTAATTGTTGAGGATGATCCAAATTTTGGATCAATATTAGTTGACTTTCTCAGATTACACTCTTTTAATGTTACACTTTCAAAAAATGGTGTTGACGGCTTAAAAAAATTTAAATCTCAAAATTTTGATATGTGTATTTTGGATATTATGATGCCTTTCAAGGACGGATTCACTCTTGCAAAAGAAATTAGAAACTTAAATTATAATGTTCCTATTATTTTTTTGACTGCAAAATCTTTAAAGGACGATATTGTAAAAGGTTTTAAAATTGGTGCTGATGACTATATTATAAAACCATTTGATTCTGATATACTTTTATTAAAAATTAAATCACATTTTAAAAGGAATTTTAGATCAAAATTGACGGAAAATAAAAAAACTGCTTATAAGTTTTCTAAGTTTACCTTCGATTCTAAACTACGACAATTAATTTTTAATAATGAAAATCCTGTTATATTATCCCCTAAAGAGTCTGATTTATTGCAATTACTAATTGAAAATATAAATGATTTAACATCAAGAGAAGAAGCATTAATCAAGATATGGAAGGATGATAATTATTTTACTTCAAGATCAATGGATGTTTACATAACAAAGATTAGAAAATATCTATCCAAGGATCCCTTAATAAGGATTGACAATATTCATGGTAAAGGATTTAAATTGTCAATCTAAATTGATTTTCTAGGGTGATACTTAATCATAGTTTCAACTAAGTGTTTTTTATTTACGTTTAAATATTTTTCAGTTGTAATAATATTCTCATGTCCCATCATTTTTTGAATACTAATGATATCAGCTCCATTTTCAATTAGATGTGTTGCAAATGAATGTCTCAATGTGTGTGGACTAATTTTATAGTTAATTTTTGCTGCTAAAGCGGCATCATTTATAATATTATATAGCATTATCCTACTCAATTTACTCCCTCTGTTGTTTAAAAATACAATATCAACGGATTGTTTATTAATCTTTGATTCGTCTCTTTCACAATCGATATAGTTATAAAGTAATTTTTTTGCGATACTACTTAATGGTACAAACCTTTCTTTTTTGCCTTTACCTAAAACCTTAATTAAAGACTCATCAAAAAATATATTGGATATTTTCATTTCTATTACCTCACTTACACGAAGACCACAACTATACATTACTTCAATAATTGTTTGATTTCGTATACCAAATTTTGTAAGCGAAGCCTGTGTTATTATTTTATCAATTTCATTAGTGGACAGAACAAAAGGAACTTTAGAATCAGTTTTTGGATAATTAATATCTTCAATTGGATTGTTTTCCAATATTTTTTCTAAAACTAAAAAATTATAAAATGATTTTAGCGTTGAAATAATTCTTCCTTGTGTTTTACCACTTACTTTTTTTGATTCTTCATATAAAAACTCACGAATAATTTCAGGATTTATAAAATTCAATTCTTTAATATTACTTTTTAATAAAAAAACTTTAAATTTTATTAAATCTGAACTATAACTTTTGATTGTATTCTCTGATAAGTTTCTTTCTAATTTTAAAAAATTTTCAAAATCTTTAAAATAAGTTGTTAGATTCAAATCTTTTAATTTTAAATTTATAAATTGAAAAATATGAAGTTACAAATTATAAATGGTCCCAACTTAAACCTCATTGGTCAAAGAGAAAAAAGTATATATGGAGTTATGAGTTTTGATGATTATTTACATTATTTATTAAAAAAATACTCTGCATTATCTATTGATTATTTTCAATCTAATATTGAGGGTGAAATTATAGACAAGATACAGGAAGTTGGATACTCATCTGATGGAATTATTCTTAATGCTGCAGCCTACACACATACATCTGTTGGTATAGCTGATGCTGTGAGAGCGATTGAAACACCTGTGATTGAAGTTCACATCTCAAATACTAAATCTAGAGAGGATTATAGGCATAAATCATTTATAAGCCCTCACGTTAAAGGCATTATCCAAGGTTTTGGCTTGTTGAGTTATGAGTTAGCTATTATTAGTTTTTTAGACAGAATTAAAGATGAATAACTTCATCATATGCATCAGCAACTGCCTCCATTACTGCCTCACTCATTGTAGGATGTGGATGTACAGATTTTAAAATTTCGTGCCCTGTAGTTTCCAGTTTTTTTCCGACAACCGCCTCTGAAATCATTTCAGTAACATTGCTGCCAATCATATGACATCCTAACCATTCGCCGTATTTAGAATCAAAAATAACTTTTACGAAACCATCAGTGTGACCAGAAGCTTGAGCTTTTCCAGATGCAGAGAAGGGAAATTTACCAACTTTTATTTCATAACCATTTTCTAAAGCTTTTTTTTCAGTGAAACCAACAGATGCGATCTCAGGTTTACTGTAAGTGCAGCCCGGGATATTATTGTAATCAATAGGATGTGGGTTTAAGCCTTTTATGTATTCAATACATGTTATACCTTCGGCTGATGCAACGTGAGCTAAAGACTGTCCAGAGACAATATCACCAATGGCATAAATACCTTCAACATTTGTCATGTAATATTCATTTACTAATACTTTATCAGATTCAACTTTAACACCAATTTGCTCTAATCCAATATCTTCAATATTTGACTTAATACCAACAGCACTTAAAACAACATCACTGATAAGTTCGAGATTTTTGTCTTTACTCTCAATTTCTACCATTACTTTGTCTTCAGAAATTTCAGAAGAAACAACTTTTGAGCCGGTAAGGATATTAATATTTTTTTTCTTTAAAATTTTTTCTAATTCTTTTGATACCTCGTGATCTTCATTTGGAGCTATTCTATCTTGAAATTCAACAACTGTTACCTCTGTTCCCAAGGAATTATAAAAATATGCAAACTCAATCCCAATAGCACCAGATCCAACAATGATCATACTGCTTGGTTGTTTATTTAATGTCATAGCATCTCGGTAACCCAGAATTTTTTCCCCATCCTTTTTTAATGATTCTATATCTCTAGATCTAGCTCCTGTAGCGATAATTATATTTTTGGCAGAAATATCAAATGACTCTTCATCATTGGTTACCTCTAATATTTTACCTTCTTTTATTCTTCCAAATCCTGCATAAACTTTTATTTTATTTTTTTTCATTAAGAAGTTAACCCCTTTACTCATTTTATCTGCAACATTTCTGCTTCGATCAATAATTTTGTTAAAGTTTTGGGTGTAATTTTCAACAGTAATTCCATAATCATTTATGTTGTTTAAATAATCAAATACTTCAGCAGATTTAAGTAAGGCTTTAGTTGGTATACATCCCCAATTTAGACAAATACCACCTAAACTCTCCTTTTCAATTATGGCTGTTTTAAAACCTAATTGGGAAGCTCTGATAGCACTTACGTAACCACCTGGACCACTTCCTAGTACAACAATATCATAATTTTCCATACTATTTATTTTTAAAATTTATACTTGCAGAATTAACACAATATCTTATGCCCGTTTCAGTTGGACCATCATTAAAAACATGACCAATATGGCCATTACAGTTTGAACATAATATTTCTGTTCGAATTCTCATCAACGACCTATCTTCTTTGTAGGTTATACTTCCTTTTTTTGCTTTATCAAAACTTGGCCAACCACATCCACTATCAAATTTTGAATCGCTTTCAAATAAAACTGTATCACATCCTTTACAGCTATAGTTCCCATTTTTGAAATGTAGATTGTATTTTCCAGAAAATGGAATTTCAGTTGCTGCTTCCCTCAAAACCTTATAGCTTAATCCATCTAATTTAGATTTCCAATACTTATTGTCTTTCTTTTTCATGATTTTTTAAAAATTAATGCAGCAGAGTTTACACAATGTCGAATGCCCGTAGTTTCTTTTGGCCCGTCGTTAAATACATGACCTAAGTGACCGCCACATTTCTTACATTTTATTTCTGTTCTGGGATAACCCAATTTATAATCGACATCATAAACTAGTTTATTATCAATTTCTTTATCAAAACTTGGCCAACCACAAAAGGAGTTATATTTGTTATTCGACTTATAAAGTGGCTCATTACAACCAGCACAGTGGTAGGTACCTTTTTCATAAAAGTCATCATATTTTCCGGTGTAAGGTCTTTCAGTGTAAGCTTTCCTTAAAACCAGATATGACATTTGATCAAGTTGCTTTCTCCACTCATTATCACTTTTGATCACGTCGTAACTAATTTCATTAGTTTGCGATTTACAAGCAGTTAAGAAGAATAAAGATAGAAAGAGAAAATTTATATACTTCATTTAAAGTTTGTTCAAAAATAATTTATATTTTCAACATAATCAGCAACTATGCCAAAAACTGAATATAAAAAGGGGGATAAAACATTATTGAGGGCTTGGGCTTTTTATGATTGGGCTAACTCTGTTTATGCTCTGGTCATATCAACTGCAATATTTCCTCTCTATTTTGGAGCTTTGTTTGAGGAAAGTCTTTATGTAGAGGTTTTTGGAATTAATTATAAAAATACTGCACTAATTCAACATTTAACCAGTCTAGTTTTTATTTGCCTTGCATTTATGATTCCAATACTTTCTGGAATTGCAGACTATTTAAAAAATAAGGTATCATTTTTAAAATTTTTCTGTTTTCTGGGAAGTTTATCATGTATTGGATTATATTTTTTTACAATTGAAAATATATATTTAGGATTATTTTTTTATTTTTTTGCATTATTTAGTTTTTGGGCTAGTCTAGTTTTTTATAACTCTTATTTACCGGAAATTGCTTTTCCTCACCAGCAAGATAAGGTTAGTGCTCAAGGATTTTCTTATGGATACATTGGAAGTGTTTTACTTTTATTGATTAACCTTTTAATGGTTTTATATCCATCGACTTTTGGTTTTCAGGATACAATCGAACCAATGAGAATTTCTTTTGTCATGGTCGGTTTGTGGTGGGCTGGTTTTAGTCAGTATACTTTTTACTATTTACCAAAAAATCAAATACAATTGACAAATAAAAATATTTTAAAAAAATCAGTATTATTTGGTGGTTTTACGGAGTTAAATAATGTTTGGAAAATAATAAAAAAACAAAAATCAATAAAAAAATTTCTTATTGCTTTTTTTGTTTTTAGCTGTGCTTTACAAACAATCATTTTAATTGCAAGCTATTTTGGAGAGCAAGAAATTATATGGAGAGAGGGTGAGAAGCAAATTGGATTAATAACTAGCATGCTTCTAATACAGTTAATTGCCATAATTGGAGCTATGCTAACTGCAAAATTTTCAGAGAAGTTTGGTAACATACAAACCTTAATTTTTCTCAATATATTTTGGTTTTTCCTTTGTGTGGGAGGTTATTTCATTAAGTTTTCTTATGAGTTCTACGTTGTTGCAGCACTCGTTGGATTAGTAATGGGTGGAATTCAAGCGTTATCCAGATCTACATATTCGAAATTAATACCAGAAACTAAAAACACTTGTTCATACTTTAGTTTTTATCAAATGTGTATGATAATAAGTATTTCATTGGGAACATTCATGTCTGGAATCATTGATCAATTAACAGGAAGTTTAAGAAATTCAATTATTGTTTTTGCTATTATTTTTATTTTTGGCGCATTACTTTTAAAAGGTATAAAAATGAAAAAGCTGTAACCTTGTCAATTGTTGCATACTGGCATGATACTTGAAAATATAAAAAAAACAACAATACTTAATTAAAATCATTTTTTCATAGAAATGGAAAACCTCTTTGATTTAAACACGTTCTCGGGAAAAATAATTGATGAAGAATCAGACCTTATCCCACTTATGACATCTGATGATGAAGAAGCTATTAACAAAGAAAAATTACCAAAGTCACTTTCAATTCTTCCCCTAAAAAACACCGTGCTTTTTCCTGGTGTTGTTATTCCAATAACTGCTACAAGAAACAAATCAGTCAAGTTAATTAAGGCCTGCAACAAAGGTAGCAAGCTAATTGGCGTTGTGTCACAAATCAACAATAAGGTTTCTGATCCTAAAATACAGGACATTAATAATATAGGAACAGTTGCCAAAATTCTAAGGGTTTTACAAATGCCAGATGGCAATTTAACAATCATAATACAAGGAAAAAAGAGGTTTAAAATAGAAAAAATTATATCTGAGAAGCCATTTATAAAAGCTGATATTAGTGAAATAAAAGAAATAAAACCTCAGAAAAATGATAAAAAATATAATGCAACTATAGATTCAATAAAAGACCTAGCCTTAAAAATTATTGATGAAAACCCAAACATTCCATCTGAAGCTTCAATAGCAATTAAAAACATCCACAGCAATGCATTTTTAGTAAATTTTGTATCATCAAATATGAATATTAGTGTTTCAGATAAATACAAAATTTTAGAAACCGATAGTCACCAAAATAGGGCAATTGAATGTTTAAAGTACATGAATATTGAATTCCAGAAATTATCATTAAAAAATGATATACAATCAAAAGTTAGAAATGATCTTGATCAACAACAACGTGAATATTATTTAAATCAACAACTTAAGACTATTCAAGAGGAGCTGGGTAGTTCATCAAACCATAAAGATATTGAAGATATAAGATCAAAAGCAAGCATAAAAAAATGGACCAACGATGTTAAAAATCACTTTGAAAAAGAGTTGGTTAAACTCCAAAGAATTAATACCCAAATGGCTGAGTATTCGATTCAGAGAAACTATATTGACCTTCTTTTAGATTTACCATGGAATGAATTTTCTAAAGATAATTATAAACTTGATCATGCATTGAGAATTCTAAACAAAGATCATTTTGGCTTAAAAACAGTTAAAGAGAGAATAATTGAGCAAATTGCTGTTTTAAAATTGAAGGGTGATATGAGTGCACCAATTTTATGTTTTTACGGCCCACCTGGTGTTGGAAAAACATCATTAGGCAAATCTATTGCAAAAGCATTGGGTAGAGAATATATTAGAATATCTCTAGGGGGATTAAGGGATGAATCTGAAATTAGAGGGCACAGGAAAACTTATATTGGCGCAATGCCAGGAAGAATAATACAGAATTTAAAAAAGGTAAAGACTTCAAACCCTGTTTTTGTTTTAGATGAAATTGATAAAATGAGTATAGGAAATCAAGGAGACCCTTCATCTGCAATGCTAGAGGTCTTGGACCCTGAGCAAAATATATCATTTTATGATAATTTTTTAGAATTAGGGTTTGATTTATCAAAAGTTTTATTCATTGCCACAGCAAATAATATTAATAATATTCAACCTGCATTACTAGATAGGATGGAAATAATTAATATTTCAGGATATAGTCTTGATGAAAAAGTACAAATTGCAAAAAAATATTTGATAAAAAAACAAAAAGACAACCATGGTCTTGGTAATGATACTTTTGACTTAGGTAATGATGTAATAGCAGCAATAATTAAGGGATATACAAGAGAGTCAGGTGTAAGACTTCTTGATAAAAAAATTTCAAAAATATCGCGATGGGTTGCAAAATCAATAGTAAAGAAAGAAAATTACGAAAATAAATTAAAGATCCATCATCTTAAACATATTCTTGGAATTGGATTAGACCAGACAATTTCAGAAATTAATGACATCACTGGAATTGTTAATGGACTTGCTTGGACTCAATATGGTGGTGAAATACTTTTTATTGAATCCACAATGTCAAAAGGAAAAGGTAACCTATCTATCACAGGAAATTTAGGTAAGGTTATGAAAGAATCTGCCACCATTGCTCTTGAATATTTAAAATCAAACTCCAAACTATTGGGGATCGAAAATCAAGACTTTTTAGAAAATAATTTTCACATTCATGTCCCCGAGGGAGCAACTCCTAAAGATGGTCCAAGTGCCGGTATAACTATTTTAACTTCATTGGTTTCTTTGGTCAAGAATAAGAAAGTAAAATCAAGCCTAGCAATGAGTGGAGAGATTACGTTAAGAGGAAAAGTTCTTCCTGTGGGTGGAATTAAAGAAAAAATTTTAGCAGCAAAAAGAGCAAATATCAAACAACTTGTTTTACCTATTGCAAATAAAAAACATGTGGAAGAAATTGAAAAAAAATATATTAAGGGTTTAAAATTTAGATATGTAGAAAGAATGATTGAAGTAATTAACTTTTCACTTGAAAAAAATAAATTATAAATATTGAATTTTATAGTTACAATTGACGGCCCATCCTCCTCGGGAAAAAGTACATTAGCAAAGAGACTTGCAAAAAAACTGTCAATTTTGCATATAGATTCTGGATCTATCTATAGAGCAGTGACATTATATGCACTACAAAATAATTTATTGTTAAATGGTAAATTTTTAATGAAAAAATTAATTAATATTCTATCAATGTCTAGTATTTCATTAAAAGAAAACAGTAATGGAATTTTTAAAATGCATATTAACAACTTAGATGTGGAAAATAAAATTAGAGGATCAAAAGTCTCAAAGCATGTAAGTGAGATTGCTAAGCATAAAAAAATCAGAGATTTTGTTCTTAAAATTCAGAGAGATATTTCTAAAAATAAATCTATTGTTATGGATGGTAGGGATATTGGTTCATTTGTTTTTCCTGATGCGGATGTCAAGTTTTATATTGATTCCTCAATTAAAACTCGCTCAATTAGACGCTTTAATCAACTAAAACAATTCGAAAAAAAATTATCTATAGATGAGGTTAAGTATGATCTTTTGAGTAGAGATAAAATTGATAAAAATAGAAAAAACTCACCTCTAATTATTCCTGAAAATTCTCTGTTTATTAATAATGATAACAGATCAATTGATGATGTTTTAAACATTATGTTGGATCACGTAAAAAGTATCATTAATAAAAAAGTGTCTTAACATTTGCTAAAAATAATTATTGATATTAAATTCGCTTGCCTTTTAAGGGTTTTTGGACAAATAAAAGGTATTAATTAAAATAACTTCTTCTACAATTTCCCTAAGTCCATATAATTGTAGAATACAATTTATAATTATGAGTCCTGAAAAAAAAGATGATGAATCCAAATCATCAAAAACAACAAAAAAATTAGCAACAAAAAAATTAGCAACAAAAAAAACAACAGCTGCGAAGAAAACAACAGCTGCGAAGAAAACAACAGCTGCGAAGAAAACAACAGCTGCGAAGAAAACAACAGCTGCGAAGA
>QOQA01000006.1 GCA_003331875.1 Cryomorphaceae bacterium
GTTAAATTTTGCATTTTTTAAAGAATCTATTAGTGTGTCTAGATCAATATTTTCATCAATTTTTGATTTGTGTTTTGCTTTAAATATTTCTCCATCAACAGTTAAAAATTGAGCAGAGACTTTGAAAGATTTCACTGGCTTAAAACTTTCAATTTCCTTTTCTTTATCTGCAATTAGTCTCAAAGCAACAGATTGAACTCTTCCTGCTGATAATCCTCCTTTTACCTTTCTCCAAAGAACAGGTGAAATTTTATATCCAACTAACCTATCTAAAACTCTTCTAGCTTGTTGAGCGTTTACAAGGCTTTCATTTATTTCTCTTGGATTTTGAATTGACTTTAATACTGCATTCTTTGTTATCTCGCGGAAGACAATTCTTTTAGTATTATTTTTATTTAGACCTAAAAGCTCGTATAAATGCCAAGCAATAGCCTCACCCTCTCTGTCTTCATCACTAGCCAACCAAACCATTTCCGCAGTTTTTGATTCCTTTTTAAGTTTTTTTACAATATCTTTTTTATCAGAATTAACAATGTACTTTGGTTCATAATTATTATCTATATTGATACCTAATTCTTTGGAGGGCAAGTCTGCTATATGACCATTGCTTGAAACAACTTTAAATTCATTTCCTAAGAATTTTTCTATAGTTTTAGCTTTTGCAGGTGACTCAACTATGACTAAATTTTTTGACATTTTTGAAATTTAGGTTGACAAATGTATATGTTTTTTTTTTATGCTCACGAAAAGTAATTAATCAAGTCTTGTGCCAATTGAAAAAATAAATTGAAATCAAAAATTTAAAAAACACGACAATTTGTCAGGTTTTTTTATATTTGCCATCATATTAAAATTATGCTAGCAACTGTTGATAACAAAAAAAAATATTCAATCATTACGTATGGCTGTCAGATGAATTTTTCTGATTCTGAAGTTGTATCATCTATATTAAACAGTAATGGATATCAATCATCTGATAATTATATAAATTCAGACTTAATATTACTAAATACATGTTCAATTAGGGAAAAAGCTGAAATTACAATTAGAAAAAAACTCGAGTCATTTAAAAAATTGAAAAAGAAAAACACTAATCTAAAAATTGGTGTTTTAGGGTGTATGGCTGAAAGATTAAAAGAAAAGTTTTTAATTGAGGAAAAAATTGTCGATTTAGTTGTGGGTCCTGATGCCTACAGGGATATTCCCAATCTTTTGGAAGAGGTTGAGATTGGTAATAGTGCTGTAAATGTAGTTCTATCAAAAGATGAAACATATGGTAATATAGACCCCTCAAGATTAAATAGTAATGGAGTTTCTGCATTTGTGTCAATTACAAGGGGTTGTGATAACATGTGTACATTTTGCGTTGTGCCCTTTACAAGAGGAAGGGAAAGAAGTAGAGATCCTAAAAGTATAATAAAAGAAATTTTAAAGTTAAAAGATGAAGGTTACAGAGAAATAACATTACTAGGACAAAATGTTGATAGTTATTTATGGTACGGAGGTGGTTTAAAGAAAGATTTTAAAAATGCCACTGAATTGCAAAAAAAATCGTCATTAACATTTTCTAAACTTTTAGATCTTATAGCATTAAGTTTTAAAAATATGAGAATAAGATTTTCAACATCTAACCCACAAGATATGTCTGAAGACGTATTAAACATAATGGCTAGACATAAAAATATTTGTAAGCACATTCACCTTCCAGTTCAATCTGGAAGCGACAAAATTTTAAGATTAATGAATAGAAAGCATACAGTGTATGATTACAAAAAACTCATTAACAATGTAAAAAAAATTATACCTGGTTGTGGGATTTCACATGACATGATTACGGGATTTCCGAATGAAAACGATGATGATCATAAAATGACTTTGGAATTAATGGATTATGTAAAATATGATTTTGGATTTATGTTTAAATACTCTCAAAGACCCGGAACATCGGCTTATAAAAAATTTAAGGATAATGTTCCCGAGAAAATCAAGCAAAAAAGATTAGAGGAAATTATTAATTTACAGCAAAAACACAGTTTTATGAATTTAAAAAATTATGTAGGTAAAAGTTGTGAAGTATTAATAGAAAAGGAATCCAAAAAGTCTAATAAATATTGGTGTGGAAGGAATGATCAAAATATAATGGTTGTTTTCCCAAAGCAAAATCACAAGCCAGGTGATTTCGTTAATATTAAGATAAGTGATAATACTTCGACAACCTTGATTGGAACTAGTTAAAATTATGAATTCTGAAATACAAAATATTAAACAAAGGTTTGAAATAATCGGAAATGATCATTCATTAATGATGGCTATAGAAAAATCTATAAAAGTTTCACCTACTGACATAACGGTTTTAATTATGGGTGAAAGTGGAGTTGGTAAAGAGGTCTTCCCTAAAATTATTCACCAATTTTCCCACAGAAAACACAACAAGTACATTGCTGTAAATTGTGGGGCAATTCCCGAAGGTACGATTGACTCAGAACTTTTTGGTCATGAAAAAGGTGCTTTTACAGGTGCAACAACTAACAGAGCAGGGTATTTTGAAGTCGCAGATGGAGGAACAATATTTCTTGATGAAGTCGGTGAACTTCCGCTGAGTACTCAGGTTAGATTACTAAGAATTCTTGAAAGTGGTGAGTTTATTAAGGTTGGATCATCAAAAGCTCAAAAAACAAATGTTAGAATTGTAGCAGCAACTAATGTCAATATGAACGAAGCAATCTCTAAGGGGAAATTTAGAGAAGATTTGTATTACAGGTTAAGCACTGTTGAAATCAATATTCCTCCGCTCAGAAAGAGGAAAGATGACATAGTATTGCTGTTTAGAAAATTTGCATCAGACTTTGCAAAAAAATATAATATGCCAACTATACGTCTTGATGAAAAAGCAGAGAACCTTCTTAAAAGCTATGTCTGGAATGGTAATATTAGGCAATTGAAAAACATAACAGAACAACTTTCTGTGTTAGAAAAAAATAGATCAATTGATTTTAATTTATTAAACACCTATTTACCTGAACCAAGATCTAACCTTCCAGCATTAATTAAAGACAATGAAAGCAGTAAGAGTGATTTTAGTTCAGAAAGAGAAATTCTTTATAAAATTCTTTTTGATATGAAGAAAGATTTAAATGATCTAAAGAGAATTACTAAATATTTAAATATTGACGAAACAAATTCAGATAAATTGAATGATTTTAATGATTTAATTTCAAAAAAGGAAGATTTTTATGATAAAAGTGAAAAGCCTTATCAAACTGAAAATAATTCTGATAAATTTTCATATGCTGAGGAAGTTTTAGAGGAAGAGACATTGTCGATACAGCACAACGAGATTGAACTAATAATTAAAGCCCTAGAAAAAAGCAATGGAAAAAGAAAAATTGCTGCAAAAGAATTAGGGATAAGTGAAAGAACACTTTACAGAAAAATTAAACAGTATGATATTGAAATATAAATTATTTATAGTGTCTTTTTTGACCATTTTAGTTATTAGCTGTGGTAACTACTCGTTTACAGGCGCTTCCATCCCTGAGGGAACAGAGTCTTTTCAGGTAAATCTTTTTGAAAATAATTCAGGGAATAATGTAGGGTCAATTTTTGAACCAGGTCTTGACAAAGACTTTACTGTCGCATTACAAAGTATACTTGAAAACCAAACGAATTTGGAAATGGTACAAAGTAACGGGGATTTAGTTTATGAGGGAGAGATTACTGAATACAGGGTTAGTCCAATGACTGCTACTGCAAATCTTGATGCAGCTCAAAATAGGTTGACAATAACAATAAATTTAATATTTTCAAATTTTAAAAGAGAAGAAGATAGTTTTGAAAGGAGATTTTCATTTTATTTCGACTTTCCAGCTGAACAACAATTAATAGGTATAAAAAGTGAAGCTCACGAAATTATTTTTGAAAGAATAACTCAAGATATATTTAATGCCTCTTTAGCAAAATGGTAGATCATTCAAGAACTGAAATTTTAAAAAAACTTGATAACATTAAAAGTTTAGAAAAAAAAGATCAACAACTTTTTAAAAAACTATCAAAAGTATATCCTGTTTTTATTCCATTTAAAATAATAAACTTGATATTATCAAAAAAGTATAATACTCTAGACTATGATAAAAATTTAGAAATTTGTGCATCACATATTTCTGACAGGACCTATCTATACGAAATAGTTCAAAATAGAATTTTAAATGAAAATCAAAAGTTTGAAATTTTAAAAGATTTAAAAGAAAAGTCTCATGACAATAAAAAATCTTTTGTTGACTGGGTTAAATCGACCAAACCATTAACTGAAAATGAGGAATTAAATTCTAAGACAGACATACTTTTTGATTTATTCAAAGACTTTAGTAATAGTAAGAAAAAAGGAAAAGTTAAAAAAATTAAAAAGGAGGATTATATGACTGAAACTCTTGCTGAGCTGTATATTGAACAGAAGAAATTTAAAGAAGCTTTGAAGGCTTATGAAATTTTGAGTTTGAAATATCCAGAAAAAATCAGTTTATTTGCAAACCAAATAATTTTTTTAAAAAAAAAGCTGAATAATGTTTAACATAATTCTTATTCTGATATTAATTTTATCTTTTTTATTGATTTTAATTATAATGGTTCAAAATCCAAAGGGTGGTGGATTATCTTCTTCTTTTGGAGGAGATACCCAACAAATTGGTGGGGTTAAAAAAACAACAGATTTTCTTGATAAAACAACTTGGATACTCTCATCCTTCATATTAATCCTAATATTATTTTCTAACATAACATTAAATTCGGAAACGGATAATTTTGAATCTGATTTGATTCAGAACCAGGAACAATTAGATATTGAGGAAATTTTAGAAAACCCAGAAGATGATTCAACATTAGAAGAATAATGTCAAGCTGTCATAATTGTCTATGATTTTTGATGATTTGACACATTTTACAAATTGGCATGATTGATGAAAAAATTAAATAAATAAAATAAAAGAAATGAGCAAATTAAATATTAAACCCTTGGCTGATAGAGTTCTTGTCGAACCACTTGAAGCTGAAACTAAAACTGCATCAGGAATAATAATTCCTGACACTGCAAAAGAAAAACCACAGAAAGGTAATATTGTTTCTGTTGGGCCTGGTACAAAGGAAAATCCTGTTACTCTAAAAGAGGGAATGACAGTTTTGTATGGTAAATATTCTGGTACAGAATTAAAACTAGATGGTAAAGATTATTTAATTATGAGAGAAAGTGATATTCTCGCAATCGTTTAAAATTCAAAATTTAAAAAAATGGCAAAAAAAATACAATTTGATACTGAAGCAAGAGAAGGTTTAAAAAAAGGAGTTGATGCATTGGCTAATGCTGTCAAGGTCACATTAGGCCCAAAGGGCAGAAATGTAATTATAGGTAAATCTTTTGGAGGCCCGCAAGTAACAAAAGATGGTGTAACTGTTGCAAAAGAAATTGAACTTGAAGATGCATTACAAAATATGGGTGCGCAGATGGTAAAAGAAGTTGCATCAAAAACAAATGATCTTGCTGGTGATGGTACAACTACTGCAACAATATTAGCACAAGCAATTGTGACTGAGGGTCTAAAAAATGTTACCGCTGGAGCAAATCCTATGGATTTAAAAAGAGGAGTGGATATGGCTGTTAAAACAGTTGTTGATTATCTCAACAAATCTGCTCAAACAGTAGGAAACTCATCTGAAAAAATCAAACAAATTGCTTCAATCTCAGCAAATAATGATAATGCTATTGGAGAATTAATTACTCAAGCTTTTGAGAAAGTTGGTAAAGAAGGTGTAATTACTGTTGAAGAAGCAAAAGGCACCGATACATACGTTGATGTGGTGGAAGGAATGCAATTTGATAGAGGATATTTATCTCCTTATTTTGTAACAAACTCTGAAAAAATGGAATCTGATCTTGAAAATCCACATATTCTATTATACGATAAGAAAATTTCTGCTATGAAGGATCTTCTACCTATTTTAGAACCTGTTGCACAGTCTGGAAAACCCTTACTCATAATTGCGGAAGATGTTGATGGAGAAGCATTAGCTACTCTAGTTGTTAATAAATTGAGAGGTGCACTAAAAATTGCTGCGGTAAAAGCTCCTGGATTTGGAGATAGAAGAAAAGCTATGCTTGAAGACATTGCTATACTTACTGGAGGAACTGTGATTTCTGAAGAAAGAGGATTTAATCTTGAAAATACAACACTTGAAATGCTTGGCAGCTCTGAAAGAGTGACAATAGATAAAGATAATACAACTATTGTAAACGGTTCAGGTAAAAAGGATGATATAAAGGCAAGAGTAAGTCAAATTAAAGCCCAGATTGAAACTACAACATCTGATTATGATAAAGAAAAGTTGCAAGAAAGACTAGCAAAATTAGCTGGTGGTGTTGCAGTATTGTATGTGGGTGCTGCATCTGAGGTTGAAATGAAAGAAAAGAAAGACAGAGTTGATGATGCATTACATGCAACAAGAGCAGCTGTTGAAGAAGGTATTGTTTCAGGTGGAGGTGTTGCACTGCTTAGATCAATTTCTAAACTTAATGGTGTAAAAGCTAATAATGACGATCAATCAACAGGTATTCAAATTATTTCAAGAGCGCTCGAATCTCCGTTAAGAACAATTGTAGAAAATGCAGGTGGGGAAGGTTCGGTAGTAGTTTCTAAGGTTTTAGACGGTAAAGATTCTTTTGGATATGATGCAAAATCTGACAAATATGTTGACTTATTCAAATCTGGAATTATTGATCCCAAAAAAGTAACAAGAATTGCATTAGAAAATGCAGCATCAGTAGCTGGGATGATCCTTACAACTGAATGTGCTTTAGTTGATATTAAGGAAGATACTCCAGCTGCCCCTCCAATGGGTGGAGGTGGAATGCCAGGAATGATGTAATTATAAAGGATACACTAAAAAAAAGCTACAAATTTTGTAGCTTTTTTTTTTTTAAAATATATTACATTTACAGATTAAAATCAAATGTCAAATCAAATTCAAAAGTCAGCATTAATTTCAGTATATAATAAAGATGGAATTGATAAGATAGCTAGTAAACTTGCTAGTTTAAATGTAAAAATACTATCAACTGGGGGTACAGAAAAATACTTAAATAGCTTCGGTATAAAAACAGAAAAAGTAGAAGATTTAACAAATTATCCATCTATATTTGGTGGCAGAGTTAAAACACTACATCCAAAAATATTTGGTGGGATTTTATATCGAAGAGACTTTGATGGTGATGTTACCGAACGTGACAATTTTGATATTCCAAATATTGATTATGTTATAGTTGACTTATATCCATTTGAAGAAACTGTTAATGGTTCAAAATCACATCAAGAAATAATTGAAAAAATTGACATTGGTGGGATTTCACTAATCAGAGCTGCTGCAAAAAATTATAAAGATGTAGTTTGTGTTTCTTCGATTAAGCAGTATAAACAATTTTTAACTGATCTTGATCAAAATAAGGGTAATTTCTCATTAAGCAAAAGAAAAGAATATGCTATAAATTCATTTAAATTATCATCAAATTATGATAATCAGATTAGTAACTATCTGCAAAATGGAAAACTTGATAAAAAGAATATTTTAAGGTACGGAGAAAACCCTCATCAAGAGGGCTATTTTAATGGTAATCTGGACGAAATCTTTAAAAAAATATCTGGAAAAGATCTATCCTACAATAATCTTCTAGATATTGACTCAGCCTACAATTTAATGTTAGAATTTTGGGATGACATACCAACTTTTGCAATTTTGAAACATAATAATGCATGTGGTGTTGCGTCTAGGAAGACTATAAATGATGCTTATTTAGATGCACTTTCTGGTGACCCAGTTTCTGCATTTGGAGGTGTTTTAATTTCTAATTCTGAGATAAATAAGGAAACCGCACTCGAAATAAATAAATTATTTTGTGAAGTTGTAATGGCTCCAGCATTTGACAATGATGCAACTAAAATTTTACAAGAGAAAAAAAATAGAATTATACTAAAAATTAAAAGAAAAAAATTTAATGATAAAATTGTCAGGACATGTCTAAACGGTACTCTAATTCAAGATAGAGATAACATAACTGACAAAGTTGATGAGTTAAAATACGTTACAGAAACTAGACCTAATAAAGTTGAGTTAACAGATCTCATTTTTGCCTCTAAGATTTGTAAACACACAAAATCAAACACTATTGTTCTTGCAAAGAATTTACAATTACTGTCGTCAGGAACAGGACAAACATCTAGAGTAGATGCACTAAATCAGGCAATTGAAAAAGCTAAAAAATTTAATTTTAATTTATATGGTTCAGTTATGGCTAGTGATGCATTTTTCCCATTTCCAGACTGTGTAGAGATTGCTAATAAAAGTGGGATTAAATCTGTTATTCAGCCAGGAGGTTCAATTAAAGATAACTTGACAGTTGAATTTTGCAATAACAACGGTATGTCAATGGTAATGACAGGAAATAGACACTTTAAACATTAATTTTGTTAACTTTAATTAAATTACAAAAGAATGAGTTTTTTTGATTTTTGGACTGAAGCAATAGCAATAGATTTAGGTACTGCGAATACTTTAATTATTCATAATGATAAAGTTGTTGTTGATAGCCCTTCCATTGTTGCTATAGACCAAAAAAGTGGTAAAATAATAGCTGTTGGTAAGGAAGCCAATATGATGCATGGAAAAACTCACAAAAACATTGAAACTGTGAGGCCTCTAAAGGATGGGGTAATTGCTGACTTTAATGCATCAGAGCAAATGATTGGTCAACTAATTAAGAGTATACCTACGCTTAATAAAAAATTTTATTCTCCTGCACTAAAAATGGTTATATGTATTCCGTCTGGAATTACTGAAGTTGAGATGAGAGCTGTTAGAGAGTCTGCTGAAAGAGTTAACGGAAAAGAAGTTTATCTCATTCACGAACCTATGGCTGCTGCAATTGGAATTGGGGTTGATATAATGCAACCAAAAGGAAATATGATTATTGATATTGGAGGTGGAACAACAGAAATCGCTGTTATTGCATTAGCTGGGATAGTTTGTGATAAATCAGTTAAGATTGCAGGCGACGTCTTCACCGAAGATATAGTATATTACATGAGAACACAACACAACCTATCGATTGGTGACAGAACTGCAGAAAAAATTAAAATTAATATTGGATCTGCATTAGATGAATTAGATAATCCACCCGATGATATGCTAGTTCAGGGAAGAGATTTACTTTCTGGTAAACCAAAAGAGATTTCTATTGGATACAGAGAGATTGCAAAGGCACTTGATAAATCAATAATTAGAATTGAAGAGTCCGTTATGGAAACATTATCACAAACACCTCCTGAGCTTGCAGCTGATATTTACAATACAGGTATCTATCTAGCTGGCGGCGGATCAATGTTAAGAGGACTAGATAAAAGGATTTCAAAAAAAACAGACCTTCCAGTATTTATTGCTGAAGATCCTTTAAGAGCAGTTGTTCGAGGTACTGGAATCACTTTAAAAAATATAGAACGCTATAAAAGCGTATTAGTCAAGTAAGTTTAATGCGGAATTTTATAAATTTTTTTATTGAAAAAATTGATAAAATTGTATTTCTAATCCTATTAATAATCTCATTTTCTCTTGTGTTAAATCGTAATTTCTTTCAAAATTCGAAATTCAATTTTTTTTCAAATAATATCATTTCATCTATTAGTAATCAAACAAAACAAATAAACAACTACCTAAACCTGAAAAACGAGAATTCAAAATTGAGGAGGGAAAATTTAGATCTTAAAATCAAACTTAATTCAATATTTAAAGATTCTAAAATTAATTATTACACTGGAGATTACAAAATTAAAATTGCTGATATCATTTCTAATAGTATTAAATATTCAAAAAACTATTTAATAATAAATAAAGGATATAATGATTCAGTAAAGTTAGATGACGGTTTAATTACTAAGCAAGGTATTATTGGAATTATAAATCAGGTATCTCCAAAATACTCAACAGCCATTTCAATTTTGAATAGTGATATAAAAATTAATGCAAAGATCAAAAGAACTAATCACTTCGGGAGTCTTCAATGGGGCGGTAACGACCATAAAATAATGACTTTATATGATATTCCAAAAAGCGCAAACATAAAAATAAATGATACTGTAGTTAGTGGTGGAATGTCATTTATTTTTCAAGAAAATATTCCAATTGGTAAAATCAAAAATATTAAACTCAGAGAAGAAAGCAATTATTATATAATTGACCTTGAGTTATTTGAGGACTTTTCATCATTAAGATCTGTATATATAATATCAAATTCTAATAAAGATGAAATTGATGGTCTAAATATTTATAATGAGATCTATTAGTTCACTTATTTTTTTTCGCTTTATAATTATTCTAATTTCTCAAATAATTGTATTTAATAATGTTACTATTTATGGTTCATCGGCAGATATTTATATTATATTTTTATTAGTTTTCCCACAAAATATTAATAAATCATTATACTATTTTATAATTTTTTTATTTGGTATTTTTTTAGACTCATTTTCAAACTCATTTGGAATAATAACTTTTAGTTTATTGATTTCATGCTATTTAAGACCCTACTTACTTGATTTTTCGTTTGGGAACTTTGACATGAGAAAAGTTGGAAAGGTAAGAGACTACTTGAATAATACAACAATCTATCAGAAACTAACTTATATATCACTAGTTGTTTTTAGTCATAATTTCATTATGTATTCTGTTGAAATATTTTCAATTTATAAAATACAACTCATACTTAGAAATACGACAATTAGTAGTTTAATTTCTATAACTTTGATACTGATCCTTATGTCACTTTTCTACTATAAAAATGAGAGATAAATTATTGCAATTATTAATAATATCAGTTGGATTATTGGTAATAGTTAAGCTATTTTCTTTACAGGTTCTAAATAATTCTTTCAGCTTAATTAACAATAACGCATCCGTACAAAAAATATATGAATTTCCAGAAAGAGGATATATATATGATAGAAATAAAAAGCTTGTTGTTTCAAATGATTTCTCTTATGATCTACTTGTTGTCCCAAAGGATGTTAACCAAGCAGATAGTATCATAATTTCAAAAGATTTTAATATTGACTTAAAAATTTTTCGTAAAAGGTTTTTAGAAGCCAAGAGGTTTTCAAATGTAAAGGCATCAATTTTACTCAGTAATATTTCTAAACACGAATATGCTCCAATTCAAGAGAAGCTATGGAAACATAGTGGTTTTTTTATACAAAAAAAGTCCAAAAGAACTTACAACGCCTCCACTGCTGCTAACCTGCTTGGTTACATAAGTGAAGTAAATAAATTTGAAATTGAAAAAAATAGCTACTATGAAATTGGAGAAATGATTGGAAGGCAAGGTTTGGAAAAGACATATGAAAATAAACTGAGAGGAATCAAGGGGGTTAAGTTTTTTCAAAAAGATAAGTTCAATAGAATCATTGGTTCGTTCAAGAATGGGAGTTTTGATACTTTACCTAATGCATCTAAAGATTTGACTATAACAATTGATCTTGATTTACAACAATATGGTGATTCTTTAATGCTGAATAAGAGAGGAAGTATAGTTGCAATCGAACCAAAATCTGGTGAAATATTGGCATTAGTAAATTCTCCCTCATATGATTTAAATAGCTTAGTAGATAAAAATAGATCTCTTAATTATAAGAAACTTGAAAGTGATTCAGTTGGTAAACCATTATTCGAAAGAGGGCTGCAGGGTCAGTACTCTCCAGGATCAACTTTTAAAATAATTAATGCATTAATTGGTTTACAAGAAAATATTATTAATAATAAGACTTTGCATAAATGTGAAGGAGGACATTTTTATGCTAAAAATGCGTTTATGAGGTGTCATACTAAAGAGGCTACATTCAGTGATTTAAATAATGCAATTTATACATCATGTAATACTTATTTTGCAAAAACCTACAAAGGGATAATTGAAAATTATGAAAGTTCGTCAGTTGGTTTGGATAAATGGAATGATTATGTAAAATCATTTGGCTTTGGAAATTATTTAGGATATGATCATCCAAACGGTAAGCCTGGTTTTATCCCTACTTCAAAATATTATAATAGATGGTATAATAATTCGTGGAGAGCAGTTACAACAATCTCAAACTCCATAGGACAAGGAGAAATATTAACAACACCAGTTCAACTAGCAAATTTTGCCGCTACTATAGCAAATCGCGGTTGGTATATAACTCCACATTTTGTCAAAGAAATTGAAAATGATTCAATAAATGATGATTTTAAGAGGAAAAATACAACACTAGTTGAACCACAACACTTTGAACCAATTATAAAAGGAATGGTCGATGTAATAGATATTGGGACTGCAACAAATTCGAAAATCAACGACATAAAAATTGCTGGAAAAACTGGAACTGCTGAAAATTTCGTCAGAATTGGTGGAATAAGAAAACAACTAACAGATCATTCAATTTTTATTGGTTTTGCGCCTGCAGATGACCCAAAAATTGCTATATGTGTGTTTATCGAAAATGGATATTGGGGGTCAAGATGGGCGGCACCTATATCAAGCTTAATGATTGAAAAATATATCAAAAAAGAAATAAATAGAAAGTGGTTAGAAAAATATATTTTAGATGGTGATTTATCCTCTGAGTATCTTAAGCCTTATTTAACTACTAATTTCACTATTAATGAGTAGCATAAAAGCAAAAAACTTTGATCTTATTTCCTTAATGCTAGTGATATCTTTAATTTTTATTGGGTTAATAAATATTTATTCTGTTTCCTACAGTGATGCAAATTCGATTGAAAATTTTTTTTCTAAACAATTAATCTTTGTAATATTTTCATTTTCAATTTGTTTAATTCTAATATTACTAGATATCAATTTTTATTTTAAATATGCTAGTATCATTTATATAATACTACTGTTATCATTGATCCTTGTACTTATTTTTGGTAAAGAAATTAACGGCGCAAAATCATGGTTCAACTTTATTGGCTTTAGTTTACAGCCATCAGAAATTATGAAGCCTGTAACTGCTTTAGCAATAGCAAAATATTTAAGTAATATCCACTCTGATATTAAAAATTTAAAAATTCAGTTCTATAGTTTTATTATAATTTTGGCACCAATATCTTTAATTCTATTACAACCAGACCCTGGAACAGCATTAATTTTTTTAAGTTTTTATTTGGTTTTACATATTGTTGGTTTACCATCATTATATCTAAATATTTTCGTTTCTATTTCAATTTTATTTATATCAACAATAGTAATTGGGATGAATATGATGTTAATAATAATTGGGTGTGTATTTTCAATTATGTTTTTGTATATGATTTATAAAAAAATTAAAAAAAATAAACTTATATATCTTTCATTTTTTAGTGTGATAAGTGTTTTAATCTCAACTTTAATTTTTGAAAGTATTTTTGAGCAAAGACATCGTGATAGAATCAATGTTGTACTTGGTATTGAAAAAGATCTTTCAGGGATTGGTTATAATACAAATCAATCAAAATTAGCATTCAACTCTGGAGGATTTTTTGGTCAAGGTTTTTTAAAAGGAACTCAAACTAAAGGTGATTTTATTCCAGAGCAACATAGCGATTATATATTTGCTACTATTGGTGAAGAGTGGGGGTTTTTTGGCTCATTAGTTGTGATTTCATTATTTATAATATTACTGTTAAGAATGTCTGAAAGAACAGCGAAACAAACAAATTTGTTTTATAAAATTTTTTCATACTCAGCAATCGCGATAATTTTTTTTCATTTTACAATAAACATTTCTATGGTTATAGGAATATTTCCAACAGTTGGTATACCATTACCGTTTATAAGTTACGGAGGGTCTTCCTTGCTTTCATTTATGATTTTATTTGCAGGTTACCTTAAAATAGATAGCCAAAAAAAGAGTAAATGGTAGACTATAAATTTTTTGAGGCAAAGTAATTAGACAAATAATAAAAACTGATTACTAAGGATATTAAAAAAATTGATGGTATAACAATCAGGTAGGAATTGCCAAAAATAATATACTGATAATTTTCTTTAATCATATAACCCCAACTAGGAGTTGGTGGTTGGGAACCAATCCCTAGAAATGATAATCCACTTTCAAGTAGAATGGAAGAAGCAAAATTTGCAGCAGAAAAGATAAGAATAGGTGAAATTATATTAGGAAGAATGTTGTGTAGTAAGATTTTAATATCATTATAACCTAAAACCTTAGATGCAAAAATATAATCTTTGTTCTTTTCAGAGATAACTTTGCCCCTAACTAATCTAGCAACATCAACCCAAATAGATAAGCCTATTGCAATATATATTTGCCAAAAACCTTTTCCAAGAGCAAGGGATAAAGCAATAACCATCAAAAGTGTAGGAATTGACCAAAATACATTGATTATCCAAACAATAACCTTATCAGTATAGCCACCATAGTAACCTGAAACTAATCCTAATAGGATTCCAATAAAATTTGAAATAAATACAGCCATTAAACCAATGGAAAATGAGACTCTAGTACCTAAAATTATCCTACTAAATAAATCTCTACCATAAATATCTGTTCCAAAAATAAACTTCTTTTCAATAATAAATCTTTCTATTTGATGTACATTATTATGTATATTACTATTTTTATTAATTAAAATAATTTTTTCATCAACAACGGATTTTTTACTTTCATCATAATTAATAATTTTAATGATACTATCATTTATAATTTCATAATCATCCATTGTATAAGATTCACTTATTTTTTTGGATCCAAAGAATAAATCTTTTGCGCTATTTGCAACAGATACATTTTCAAAAAACATTTTTTTGAAACCGGGCTTTTGAGATTTTATAGTCAAATTAATGGAGTTAGCATTAATTGTCTTGTCGGGTATTATGAAATAACAAAACACTGAAATAAAAAAAAATAGAGAAATAATTAATACTGATATATATAGTGGAATTTTCTTTATTGTCAAGGAAGCCAAAATTTTTTATTCAGTTTTATTTTCAGCCAAAATATAATTTGTTTTGATAGAGCTATCAATAAGATCAAGGGTATTAACCGCTTGATCAATGAATATATCTTTTGATAGATTTTTATGCCATTTAAGTCTTGCCTCAAATAATTCCTTGTTTGCTTTTATAAAAGTCTTTTCAGTTTTTAAAAAATTAAAACTCAACTGATTTTCATATGATGAGATTTTATCAAATTGACTAGCTTTAATTTTCTGATCTTTTTGGTATTTTTTATATTTAACTAGATTCAATGGAATATTACTGATGTTCTGTTGGCTTTTAATCCAATTTGCTCTTTCGTAAATATCATTAATTATATTATTTTGATTTAATTTCTTATTCATTTGGTCAGTAGCATATTTAAATTTATCGTCGTACTTATTCCACTTAGTGTAAGTTGCAGGACCTATTTTATCCCATTTTAAAGGATTTTTTTCGTCTCTTTCTCCATTAAATAAATACATGTAGCTATCAGGTATTACGATATCACTTTCTACACCCTCCAACTGAACAGATTCACCATTTATTCTGTAAAAGATATCTGTAGTCACTTTAATTGCCCCCATGTCATAATCAGAATTACTTATAAATCTATTTAAATCAACAATATTTTGCACAGTTCCTTTACCAAATGATTTTTCGCTACCAATAATGATGGCTCTATTATAATCTTGTAATGCTGCTGAGATAATTTCAGATGCAGATGCACTCATTTCGTTAATCAACACAACTAGAGGGCCATTCCAATAGACCTGAGCATCTCTATCATAAAGAATTTTTTTTCTGTTTCCAATTGACTTAACTTGAACAACAGGTCCTTTCTCAATGAAAAGACCAGTCATTTCAACGACAGTCTGTAAGGAACCCCCTCCGTTGTTTCTCAGATCAAGAATTAACCCTTTAATGCCATTGTTTTTTAATTTGATAATTTCATTTTTTACATCATTGGCAGAATTTCTATTTTTATAATTATCAAAATCAGCATAAAACTTGGGTAAACTTATGTATCCATAATTCTTGCTATTTTTTGAGATTAAAGTTGACTTGGCAAATGTTTCTTCAAGCTCAACTTCATCTCTTTTTATTTTAACATCTTTGATTTGACCATCAATTTTTTTAACAGTCAATGTTACTATAGTTCCAGCCGGACCTTTTATAAGCTTAATAGATTCATCTAACTTCATCCCAAAAATACTAATGGGCTCCTGATCTTCTTGCCCAACAGCTAATATTACATCACCAACATCTAATAACTTACCTTTCCAAACAGGACCACCAATAATAACATCTACAATTTTTACATTCCCATCCTCTCTAGATAATCTAGCTCCAATACCATCAAAACTTCCAGAAATACTTACATCAAATTTTTCTTTATCATCAGGCTTGAAGTAAAAAGTATGAGGATCAAATTGACCTACAAATGAGTTTAAGAAAACTGAAAACCAATCATCTCGATCAATTTCATTAGCATAATTAAAAAAATCACTAGTATTTTTTTTTGCAGTTGAGATAGCATCAATCTTTATTTGATTGTCATCAATAGCATCTGAGCTGTTTTTTTGAGTAATTATATCAAGAATAGAATATTTGATTTGCTTTCTCCACCTTTCATAGAGCTGGTTTTTATTTGAAGAAAATGGAATAGAGTCGCTATCTAAGTCCATATATTCATTATCAGTGAAATCAAAATTATTATCAAAGATTTTATCTACAAATATTTTAGCGTCAGCTATTCTAGACCTGTAAACCTTATGGATTTCTTCAAAAAACTCCAAATCATAAGCTTTTATTTGATCATCAATTTTATACTTATATCTACCTAATTCTTTAATATCATTAAGAGAAAAAAATCTTTTCTGAGGATCCAGTTTATTTATAAAATCATCAAAAATTTTCAATGATAAATCATCATCTAATTCGATTGAGCTGTAGTGCCCCCTCTCAACAACATACTTTACAATTTCAAGTAAAACTTTCTCCTTGTCTGGATCATTAAACTTTTCGTTTTTAAGTTTAAAACCAAAAATTACTACAGTTAAAAGGGTAATTATTATTGAAATTCTCAATTTCATATCTGTTTTAAATATAAGTATTTGATGTTTATGTAAGCAAACTCAATGTGAATATATCTTCTTTTATTTACTTTTGTCAAAAATTAGACCATTGAATAAAAAAAAACCATTAATCTTAGTAACTAATGATGATGGAATAACAGCACCCGGAATTAGATCTCTTATAGAGGTTATGAATGAAATTGGAAAAGTTGTTGTTATAGCTCCTGACAGCCCCCAATCTGCAATGGGACACGCAATAACAATCAACTCAACATTACACTGTCAGAAAGTGAATGTGGACTCAGGTCCTCAAATAGAATATTCATGCTCAGGTACTCCTGCTGACTGTATAAAACTTGGTATTAATGAAATTTTGAAAAAAAAACCTGACTTGTGTGTTTCTGGTGTAAATCATGGGTCTAATTCTTCGATTAATGTTATTTATTCGGGAACAATGAGTGCTGCTATAGAAGCTTCAATTGAAGGTGTTCCTGCAATTGGTTTTTCATTGCTTGATTATAGCTGGAAAGCAGATTTTAATCAAATAAAAAATTACATTAAAAAAATTACAATGAAATCTTTAAAAAATGGGATACCAAATGGTACCGCTCTAAATGTTAATTTCCCCAAATTGAATGAAAAAGAAATAAAAGGAATTAAAATTTGTAATCAAGCAAAAGCTCATTGGGTAGAAAAGTTTGATAAAAGAACTAACCCACAAGGTCGAGAGTATTATTGGCTTACAGGTGAATTTATAAATAATGATAACTCAAAAGAGTCAGACGAGTGGGCCTTAAATAATGGATATATTTCAATTGTGCCCATCACCCATGATTTAACTAAATATTCAGTTTTAAAAAATTTACAAAACTGGGACTTCTAAATGAAATATTATATTCTCGCCGGTGAGGCATCTGGAGATCTTCATGGCTCTAAACTAATAGAAGAAATTAAAAAAAATGACTCAAATTCAGAATTCAGGTCGTGGGGTGGTGAACTTATGTCAAAAGCAGGAGGTAATGTTGTCAAGAGTTTAAATGAATTGGCATTTATGGGCTTTTATGAAGTTCTAATTAATTTATTTACTGTAATTAAAAATCTGTCTTTTTGTAAAAAAGATATTAAATCTTATAATCCTGATAAAATAATTTTTATTGATTATCCAGGTCATAATTTGAGAATTGCTAAGTGGGCAAAACAGGAAGGATTTAAAACTTATTATTACATAAGTCCACAGGTCTGGGCGTGGAAAGAAAATAGAGTCGAGACATTAAAAAAATATATAGATGAACTTTATGTAATACTTCCCTTTGAAAAGGAATTTTTTAAAACAAAACACAACTATAAGGTCAATTACTTTGGAAATCCAGTACTAAATAATATTGATGAATTTATAAATAAAAAGAGATTAAAATTTAAATCAAAAAAACCTATAATATCCATATTACCCGGTAGTAGAAAGCAAGAAGTAAAAAAAATTCTAATTGATATAATTAAAGCAACAAATAAATTTCCTGATCATAAATTTGTTATCGCAGGTGTTACTCACATAGATAAAAGATTTTACAAAAGACTAATGAAAGGAAATAAAAATATTGAGGTTGTTTTTAACAAAACCTATCAACTATTGAATTCATCTGTTTGTTCGATAGTTGCGAGTGGAACTGCTACATTAGAAACTGCTCTTTTTAATGTTCCTCAAATTGTATGTTATAGGACAAACTTTTTCAATTATTTTATTGCAAAGTTTTTTGTTAAAATCAAGTACATTTCACTAGTCAATATAATTATGGGAAGGGAAATTATAAAAGAACTTATTCAAAACAATGTTAGTTCCATAAAAATTGAAAAGGAATTGCGTAAACTTTTAAATAATAAAAAAATAAATAATGATTACAAGAGTTTAAGAAAGATTATGGGAAATGATAATGCAACCCAAAAAATTGTTTCTCACATTCAAAAAAACTAAAAAACAATATTGATTATTTTATTTTTAACAAAAATAATTTTCTTTATTTTTTTTCCATTCAAATAGCTATTCACTTTTTCATTACGAGATAGCTTTTTTTCTATATCATGATATTCACAATCCAAATTAAAAATCATTTTTAACCTTAACTTACCATTGAATGAAATTGGATATTCAAACTCATCCTCAACAAGAATTTGTTCGTTATGTGTAGGGAAGTCTTGATTGGATATAGTGTCCGAATCTCCAAATTTTGACCAAATTTCCTCACATATGTGCGGAGCAAATGGTGACATTAATAAACATAGGTCTTTAAGAACCTCCGAAGATTTTTCGTTTATTGATGATAACTCATTGACACAAATCATAAAAGCACTGACACACGTATTGAATGAAAATTTTTCTATGTCTGAATTGACCTTTTTGATTGTTTTATGTAAAATTTTTAATGACTTTTGATTTGGTTTTAAATGTGAAATACTGAATCCACTTTCATCGTGATAAAGACTCCAAAACTTTTTGAGAAAATTATGAACACCCGTAATACCTGCTGTGTTCCAAGGTTTAGATTGTTCAATTGGGCCTAAAAACATCTCATACATCCTCAATGTATCTGCACCATATTTTTCACAAATTTGATCAGGACTAACAACATTAAATTTTGATTTTGACATTTTTTCAATCTCTCTGCTAACAATAAACTTTTCATTGAATTTATACTCGGCATTTTTAAATTTAATGTCAGAATTTTTGAGTTTTTCTAAATTCAGTTCATTATTATTAATCAAAAAATCAATGTCTACATTGATTTTTTGAACATCGTATTTTTTAATTAAATCATATGAAATATAGATGTTAGTATTCTTTATTCTATGAATGAAAGCACTATTTCCAAGAATCATTCCTTGATTTACAAGTTTTTTAAATGGTTCAGGTCCAGAAACGAATCCTAAATCATATAGAACTTTATGCCAAAATCTAGAATATAATAAATGTAGTACAGCGTGTTCTGCTCCTCCAATATATACATCTACAGGCATCCAATAATCAATTTTATTTTTATCTGCAAATGAATTACTATTAGTTGGATCTAAAAATCTTAGAAAATACCAACACGAACCAGCCCACTGGGGCATTGTATTGGTTTCTCTTTCATATTTTTTACCATTTAATAGAATATTTTTCCATGATTTATTTCTAGCCAAAGGCGATGACCCGTCTCCAGTTGGTTTAAAAGATTCAACCTCAGGCAAGATGAGGGGTAGATCTGTATCGCTTAAAGGAACTTTTGTTTTACCATCAAACATAATTGGAATTGGCTCTCCCCAGTATCTTTGTCTAGTGAAAATCCAATCCCTTAATTTATAATTAATAGTTTTTTTACCCAACTCTAAATCCTCTAAAAGTTCGCACACAACCTTTTTAAATTTTTTATTATCCAATCCATTATATTTTTCTGAGTTTATAATTTTTCCATCTCCAGTATAGCATTCCCCTTTATTTCCCCCACTAACAACGGTAAGAATTTTTAAATTAAACTTTTCTGCAAATTCAAAATCTCTTTCGTCATGACCAGGAACGGCCATGACTGCTCCAGTTCCATAACCAGATAAAACATAATCAGCAATCCAAATTGGGATTTTTTCTTTTGATATAGGGTTTGTTGCGTATGAACCCGTAAACACACCTGTTTTGTCTTTTATATTTTCTTGCCTCTCTAAATCACTTTTTTGAGAAGATTTTACTATATAATCTTCAACAATATTTTTATTTTCTGTTGTTGTTAACTTAATTGATAACTCATTTTCAGGAGCTAAAACAAGATATGTAGCCCCATAGATTGTATCAGGTCGCGTAGTAAAAACATCAACGTATGAATTTTTTTCTGTTATAAATCTGATCTGTGCTCCTACAGATTTACCTATCCAATTTTTTTGCGATAATTTTATAGATTCTGGCCAATCTAAGAGTTCTAAATCATCTAAAAGACGAGTGGCATATGCAGTTATTCTCATTACCCATTGTCGCATTGGTTTTCTTGTTACAGGGTAACCGCCTCTCTCGCTCAAACCTCCAATTACCTCCTCATTTGAAAGGACAGTGCCTAGCTCTTCACACCAATTTACATCTACGTTGTCTAAATATGCAAGCCTCTTTGAATCTACGTATTGAATTTTTTCATGATCATTCAGTTTTTCTGGAATTTCTAATTCAGAAATATTTTTGGCTTTGTTAATGGACTCGTCAAAAAAAGAGTTATAAAGTTTTAAAAAAATCCATTGAGTCCATCTATAATAATTGGAATCACTTGTCTTAATTTCACGATCCCAATCGTAAGAGAGGCCAAGTTTATTTAGTTGATTTTTAAATCTCTCAATATTTTTATCAGTAGTTAACTTAGGGTGTTTACCTGTTTTAATGGCATATTGCTCAGCAGGAAGACCAAATGAATCAAAACCCATAGGATGTAATACATTAAACCCTTTTTTTCTTTTAAATCTGGATATTATGTCTGAAGCAATATAACCCAATGGATGTCCAACATGAAGCCCGGATCCACTCGGATAGGGAAACATATCTAAAACATAATATTTGGGCATGTTTTCGTCAACAACAGTTTTGAAAGTCTTATTTTTAGACCAATAGTTTTGCCATTTACGTTCTATGGATTTAAAATCGTATATCATTAGATAATAATGACATAAAAATAATACTATTGTTTGACAACAAAAAAGTTATAATTGAACTTAAATGACAAACCTTTATTAATTTTATAAAAAAATCAATTGAGAAAAACTTCAAATAGTAAAATCTTCTCTAACTATTTATTAGTTATAATTAGTACAACTGTCGTTATATTTTTTTTATCATCTTTCCTTGTTATAATCTTAAATTCTGAAAAAATTATCAATGATTTAAAGGAGAGAATCCCCGTAGTAGTTTTTTTAAAAGAAAATATCACAACAATAGAGTTTGCCCAATTTGAAAAAAAATTAAAAATTAATGAAAGAATAAAGTCATTTGATTTTATCACTAATGATATAGCTGCTGAAAATTTGAGTAAAGATATTGGTGAAGATTTTTTAGAATTTCTAGGTTATAATCCCCTACTGGACTCATTTGATATTTTTTTCTATTCTGAGTACATAAACTCATTCAATGTAGACAAAATAGTTGAGCAACTAAAGAATGAAGATTTTATAAGTGAAGTAACTTATGATGCACCATTAATTTTTTTAATCAACTCTAATTTTGAAAAGCTAAAAAAAATCACAATTATTCTTGGATGCTTGTTTATGTTAATATCACTTATACTGATAAATAATACGATACGACTTTCACTCTATTCAAATAGACTCAATATTAAAACAATGCAATTAGTTGGTGCAAAAAAAAGTTTTATTATGTGGCCCATAATTAAAAACCAAATATTTTTTGTTCTTGCAGCATCTATAATATCAAGCTTAATCATTCTTTTAATTTTATATTACTTTTCAAATAATATTTTTGAAATTAATATCTATCAAATCCAAAGTTCATTAATTATTTCATTTTGTGCCTCATTATTATTTAGCTTATTAATATCTTTCATTTCAACAACATTAATAACCAATAGGTTTTTAAATTCAAAAATTGACAAACTATATTGATGAAAAAAGAAAAAAGAAAAATGGTTTTTGGTAAAAAAAATTACCAGTTAATGCTTTTAGGCTTAGCATTTATAACCCTTGGATTTTTTTTAATGTCCGGTGGAGGGTCTGAAGATCCCAATATTTTCAATGATGAAATTTATAATTTTAGAAGAATTAGAGTTGCACCAATTCTGGTTGTTTTTGGGTTTATAATTGAAGTCTATGCTATCGTGAAAAATCCTCGCTAAGTGGAGATTTTTAAGTCAATTTTATTGGGCATAGTTCAGGGGCTAACTGAGTTTCTTCCAATTTCATCAAGCGGACATCTTGAAATATTTAAGGTTCTTTTAGTTTATGAAACTGGTTTAAGTAATAATCTTCTTTTTACTTTAATACTTCATTTAGCTACAAGCTTTAGTGTAATTGTAGTATTTTGGAAAGACTTAAAAAAAATCCTTATTAGTACAGTTAATTTAAAAAAAGATGAAAATTCTCATTTTTTAAAACTCATTATTATTTCAATAATACCTGCCGGTGTTATTGGGTTCCTGTTTGAAGATAAAATATCAAACTTTTTTGATGGTAACTTAGTTTTTGTAGGTTCAATGTTAATATTTACATCTATAATTTTATTTATCTCCGACTTCAAAATAAAGACAACAAATAAATTTAATTACCCCAAATCTTTTCTTGTAGGACTATCACAAGCATTAGCAATAGTTCCTGGAATTTCGAGGAGTGGATTAACAATATGCTCCTCTGTTCTAATGGGAATTAATAGAGAATTAGCAGCTAAGTTTTCATTTATAATGGTTTTACCTTTAATATTTGGTTCATTTTTAAAAATCATCATTTTTGACGAATTAATTTTCAATCAAGAGATTCTTAGTTCCTATTTTTTGGGATTTATAAGCGCATTCATCTCTGGAATTTTTGCATGTAAATGGATGATTATAATAGTGAAAAAAAGTAAGTTGAAGTATTTTTCTATTTATTGTCTAACAGTAGGTCTAATTTGTATTTTTTTTAATTTATAGATGTTAATTGATAACAAAAAAGTTGAAGAGGGATTAATTCTTCCTGTTTATAAACCCCTATTTTGGTCATCATTTGATGTTGTGAAAACCATAAGATTTTTTATGAAAAAAAAATATAGATTAAAAAAAATTAAGGTTGGTCATGCAGGTACGTTAGATCCTCTAGCAACAGGTTTACTATTAATTTGTACAGGAAAAAAAACAAAAGATATTGAGAAACTTCAAGCATTAAAAAAAACTTACTACACCACTTTTTATTTTGGTGCTACAACCCCCTCTTTTGATCTTGAAACTGATATAGACCAAGTTTATGATACTGAGCATATTAATAATGATCAGATTATAAAGACAATTAATAAATTTAAAGGTGAGATAGTTCAAGAACCACCAATATATTCGGCTATCAAAAAAAAGGGAAAGAAATTATATGATCTTGCTAGAAAAGGAATAAAAATTAGTGATATAAAAAAAAGAAAAATTAATGTTTTTGAGTTCTGTGTATTAAAAAATAACTTTCCAGAAATTGATTTCAAAATTACTTGTTCAAAAGGAACATACATAAGAACAATTGCTAATGATTTAGGAAAAAATCTTAACACAGGTGCATTTGTAAAGCACCTGGAAAGGTTTTCAATAGGAGATTACAACATTAATAAATCAATTAGCATTAACGAATTTAAATACTCTGATTAACTAGTTTTTCTAGAAAACTATCCCTAGATATTTCCTCAGCACCAAGACTCCTTAAATGTTCTGATGGTACTTGGCAATCAATAAACTTATAGTTATTAGACTTAAGTTCATGGCACAAAAAATATAAAGCAACTTTACTTGCATTTGGTTTTGTAGAAAACATGCTTTCACCACAAAAAACATTACCTAAGTCTAAGCCATATAACCCACCAATAATCACGTTTTGATACCATACTTCAACTGAGTGTGCGTGTCCCATTTCATGTAGTTTATTAAAGGATTTTTTTAATCCACTTGTAATCCAAGTACCTTTTTGACCAACTCTTTTAATGTTTGAACAGGACTCAATAACATTTTCAAAATTTTCATTGAAACTAACACGATATTCTTTTTTTTTTAAAAAAGATTTAAAGCTTTTTGAAAGCTTAATTTTTTCAGGAAAAAGGACCATCCTTGGATCAGGACTCCACCAAATTAAATTTTCATCATCATTAAACCACGGAAAAATACCATTTTTATAGGCTTCTAATACTCTTAAAGGATTTAGGTCTCCGCCAACTGCAACAATGCCTTCACTCGTTGCTAATTTTGGTGAGGGGAATTTATAATCATTTCCTAACTCATACATAATTAAAATGGCAAGTCATCAGAATCAGATGAATCGTCAGATTTAATATTAATATCATCTGGAATTGGGGGAAGATTACTGTCCACTTGGTTTTGGGTCTTTTCGATTCTCCAACCTTGAATTGAATTAAAATATTTTGTTTCACCATCTTTATTTACCCACTCTCGCCCTCTTAAATTTATATCAATTTTAACAAAATCTCCAACAGAAAATGAATCTAGAATTTCACATCGATCTTGTATGAATTCAACCATAATATTTTGAGGATATTGTTCTTGTGTGGTTATGACAAGTTCTCTTTTTTTAAATCCATTCGAACCATACTCTTTTGTTTCACTTTTTAGTTTTATTATTCCTGAAATATTCATTTTAAATTTGATTTAATTTTTTTTACTATTGATTTGAACTCATCATCATTTAAATTTATTTTCTGATTAAAATTCATATCACTCATTGATTGTATTGGTATTAAGTGAACGTGAACATGAGGAACTTCAAGACCTATGATGGAAAGTGCAATTCTTTTACAATTGATTGATTTTTTTAGTGCTAAAGCAATTTTTCTGGAAAAATTCATAAGTTTTTGATAATCATCAGATTTTAAATCAAATATATAATCAATTTCTTTTTTTAAAATACATAAGGTATGACCTTTTTGATTAGGGTTGATATCTAAAAAAGCATAACAATCATCTGTCTCATCAATTTTATAACTAGGCAGTTCCTCTCTTATTATTTTTGTAAAAATTGACGACAAATTATGATCTTGTTATTGATAAAATTTCAAAATTAATTGTTCCATTTGGAACTTTTATCTTGGCAACATCTCCAACTGACTTACCCAACAGACCTTGACCTATAGGAGAATTTACGGAAATTTTACCAGCTCTTAAGTTTGCCTCACTCTCAGCAACTAAAGTATATTCTAAAGTAGCTTGATTAGACTGATTTTTTATTTTTACTTTAGATAAAACAAGGACTTTTGAGGAATCAAGTTGTGATTCATCAATAAGTCTAGCGTTTGAAAGCGTTTGTTCCAATTTTGAAATTTTAAGTTCTAATAATCCTTGTGCTTCTTTTGCAGCGTCATACTCAGCATTTTCGCTTAAATCACCTTTATCTCTAGCTTCTGCAATTGCTTTTGAAGCATTTGGTCTTTCTACATCTTTCAACTGATTAAGTTCAAGTCTTAATTTGTTTAATCCACCTTTTGTATAATAATTAATCTTCATACACTAAAAAAAAACCTCTATTACAGAGGACTAACTAATATACAAATTTTAATCTTCTTTTATTTAAATTTGAATATTGATAATGAGACTAATCTTACTTATAATTTTTTTACTATGTGCTTGTGAAAGCTCAAACGTCAATTACAACCCTTTTATTCCAAATTTAAAATTTGATAGGACAATTAATTTAGATTTACCATTGTACGATAACATCAAGTTTTCAAGTGGGTCCATTGAACTTAACGGAGTTGGAGTATGTGGAATAGTACTTTTTAATTTTAATGGTGATATTTTAGCATGGGAACAATGTCCACCAAATCACGCTGTTAATTCATCCTGTACAAAATTAAATATATCAGGTGTTCAGCTTTCATGTGAATGCACCCAAAACCTCTACAGCTTGGCTACAGGTCAGTTGTTAAATAACATTGATCAGAATAATAAATATCCCCTTGTCAGATATAGAACAGAGAGAGTTGGATCTTCATTAAGAATTTATAATTAGAAATTAAAATCAAGACCAATAAGGAAATTAATCTCAGCCATCGGATAAAAATATGCCCCTGAATATGTCTTGTTATCAATATCATAAAAATAATGACCTCCGTAGCTTTCATATTTTTGATTAAATAAATTATTAATCAAGATCTTTAGTTTAGAATCATCTAAAAATCCTGGTATAGAAAAACTATGATTTAAACCCAAATCATTAACTAAGTATGAAGCAAGAACTGAAGAGTCAACGTTTGTATTTGACATATATTGTTTTCCAACATACTTTGTGTTAAAAAACAGAAGTGTTTTATCGTCTATATTAAATTCAAAAGAATTACCAAAAATTAAGTTTGGTGAAAAAGATATATCTGTTTTTCCAAAATTTTTCAAACTGCCATCAAATTGAGTCAGATAGTCATTATTTTTGTTAGAACTAAATGTAATATTTGGTTTAATTGTAAAGTAATCATCGATATAGAAAACACCATCGAACTCAACCCCTGCTCTATAGCTTTCTCCAACATTTGCTCTGATGTAATATCCAACATCATCTCTCTCACCGGTTAAAACTAATTGATCATTGTAGTTCATCAAATATAAATTGATGTTATATATAGATTTTTTGCCTTTGTATTTCCATCCTAACTCAAAGTCATCCAGCATTTCAGGATAAGGGTTTCCATTTTCATAATCTGTTCTGGTTGGTTCTCGATGTGCTCTGGCAAATGAAAAGTAAAATTCATTACTTGAATTAAGTTTATAATAAATACCAGCTTTAGGATTAAAAAAATTGAAACTTTTATTGATATTATCTCCTCCAATCAATACAGCATTATAATTTATATTTCTGTTCTGTAGATCAAGAAAAGCATAAAGTTTATCACTGAATGTGAATTCTAGTTTTGAAAATAAGTTAAACTCTTCCTTATTTCCAAAATTATCATAGTATCTGTGTCTAATTTCTGAGTTACCTGCATTTCTTGCCCATATAACTTCACCATAATGATCTCCAAAATATTTATTTAGAGTTCCTCCTAATATTAATTTTATTGAATTTTTTTCATAAATAAAATTAAAGAGTGAGCCGTAAAAATCATTATCCAACCACTTTCTTCTAATTAGATCGGAAATGGCTTGACCACTGTTTTCGTTAATTAAATAATCTAATAAATTTTGATCCTCGGAATATTCCTCATAATAACCTCTACCGTGTGTGTAATGAAGTGTTAAATTCGCTTTCCAAGAAGAATTCATTTGATGATTAAAAATCAACTGATAATGGTCTTGTTTGTAATTATCCTCTTGCTTATCGTAAAACATTTCTTCACCATCAGTATTATAATAAATACCGGCGTAATTGAATCTTCTATTAGTATTTAATGTTTCCCGATCAAGTCCATACCATGCTTGATACGTTCTTTCATGACCACCAAATGCAATTAGTTTGATATTTGTTTTATTATAATCGTATGAACCTTGTAAGAAATATCCTTTTAAGTTTGAAGATGCCCTGTCGATATATCCATCGGAATATATTTTTGATAGGTTACCACTTAGTTCGAAATACTTACCCACACTTCCAGTTGTAAAACTTATAGAATTTTTTAATGTTCCATAGCTGCCAAAAGAATTTGACAATTTAAATTTAGGAGCCTGAGATTGTTTTTGAGTAGAAACATTAATACTACCGCCAAAAGCCCCAGCACCATTAGTTGATGTACCTACCCCGCGCTGAATTTGAATACTTGATATACTGCTGGCAAAATCTGGTAAGTCAACCCAATATGTTGCATGAGATTCAGAATCATTCAGCGGAACTCCATTTATAGTAACATTAATTCTAAATCCATCAGAACCTCGTATACTCATTCCAGTGTATCCAATTCCATTTCCAGCATCAGATGTAATATTTACAGATGGTGTCATACTTAGAATAACAGGTATATCTTGACCTAAATTGACACGTGATATATCATTAGCATCCAATAACTTAAATGGCACCGGTGTATTTGAAGATGCTCTTATTGCTGTTACAACTACCTCATCTAAATTCTGTTTATTTACTAAAATGGTATCGATTGTATTTTCTTGTGAAAAAATAATATTTGAAAATACAAATACCGTTAAAATTAAATTCTTCATAATTATATATTTTAACGGGATTCTAAAGTGAGTCACATTTTCCTTACAAAAATTACTTTGTCAGGTTCAATGGGTATAATCTCAGCCGTAGCACCCCAATAATTATAGTAAAGTTATAAAAAAAAGCGGCTCGTAAGCCGCTTTTTTAAATTCTAATAAGAAATTTTAAGTCCAATAGAAACATTTCTGCCCATATCGAAAAAACCGTAGTTTTTAAATCTGGATAAATGATCGTAATAGTACTTGTCAAAAACATTTTCTACCTTCCAAAATAGCTGAGCTTTAGCACCAGGATATGAGGTGTTTAATTCATACTGTCCTGAAATATCAACTAGAAAGTTTGAATGAGTTGAATTCTCTAAAGTTGCAACTTTATCTTGTCTAGCTTTATGTAAAATATCTATTTCGTAGTTAATTTTTTCACTAAAATCTAAATCAAAATTGAGTTTGAAAGTTACTGGTGGAATGTCTGGTAACCATCCATCATTTTTCTTTTTACCTCTCAAGTATTCCATTGAAGCATAGTACGATAACCAATCAATTCCAGTTTCAGAAGAATATGCAATTTCACCACCTAGAATAGTTGCATCTGATTGTGCGTACTCATAAATAGGCATGAATTCATCCGTCTGAGTACCTGTTGGATTTAAGAATATATAATCATTTATATTATTATAAAATAAATCTACAAGTAAACTAGATTTTTCATTAGATGTCTCAAAAGAAATATCAGTTTGAAAATTTTTCTCTACTGACAATTGATCAGACCCTATTTCATATCGACCAGTTCCATGATGCTCACCGTCAGAAAACAATTCAGATAGATTTGGAGCTCTATACCCAGAAGCCATATTCAATCTAAAAATAGAAGATCCACCAAGATCCAATTTGTAACCAGCTGATGCAGTCATACTTGAATATATTTTTTCAATACCAATTGCATCAATTTTTCTTATGTCAGCTCTTGCTCCAATCATTAGATTTGAGGAATCAAAATGAAAATGTGAAAGCATAAATAATCCCATATCATTTTTTGTAGCGTTGGGTACTAAGATCTCTTCTGCATGATTTTCATTAGTTTGGTGAATAAAATTTCCTCCAACAGCAAGCTCAATATTGTCATTTTTTTCATTCACATATTTCCAATCTAAAGAAGTTAGTCTCAATGTCATATCAAGTGCAGCTTCCTCACCATGCTCATCATGATCATCGTGATCATCATCATGGTCACCATCGTAATCGTCCTCGTCATGATCATCATGACCTTCTTCATCGTGATGGCCAAACTCTTTTCTCAAATTCTGAGAAAAACCTACAGTTACTGATAGTGCTGAATTATCAAACTTAACGTCATTTTTCCAACTTACGATAAAGTTCTCAATGTCTTGGTAACTTTCCTCTTCCTCATGCTCTTCGAGTTCATCATGGTCCTCATCATGATCATCGCTATGATCATCATCGTTATGGTCACCATCATCATGGTCATCATGACCCTCTTCATCTCCGTGGGGAACATAAAGTATTGATTCATTGAAATTAAGTCTCAAATCAGAGCTATAATTACCCTTTGAATATCCCAAAGCGAGTTGAAAATCTTTCGATTCCATACCCGTACTTTCGTATGCACCATCATTATTGTCAGGTCTTTGAGATCCTGAGTAATCACCGTTTTCAACAACACTCGCCCTAGCGATTAAACTAAATTCATCAATTGTTGTACTAACTCCAATCGTGGAATTAAAACCAGAATAATTCGTGTTATAGAATGTACTGAAATCTCCTTTAGTTCCATTGTATTTGAGATATTGTTGAGGATTAAAATACAAGACACCCCCTATGGCATCACTTCCGTATAAAATGGAAGCCGGTCCTTTTATCAATTCAACGGAGCTAACACCACCAGTTGCAATATCAATTCCATGTTCATCACCCCACTGTTGATTCTCGTAACGAATGTTTTGATTAAAAACAACCACTCGATTACTTGATAAACCTCTGATGTTTGGTTTGTATATGCCAGGTCCTGTCGATATGAATGAAAGTCCTGGTGTTTCTCCAAGGACATCCTTCATTGTTTGAGTATTTACAGCACTCATTTTTGCCAAATCTACTTTTGTAACCTTAATTACATTTTCATCAGCAGTTTCTCCAAAGGGAGTTGATACGATAACCTCATCCAACATTACTGGCAATATCGAATCAACCTCAACCTCTTGAGAAAAATTTTTATTTGTTATTAGTAGGGCCAATATCAAGGTAGCCCTCATTAAGTTTTTCATATATATTTTGTTTAATTAAATTTTTTTATCCGTATTCTACACTCTAATGGGTGGTGCCCTTGAATTAAAGTTAATAACACCAAAGTTTTTTTGGAATGATTTAGAAAAAATCAAACCAACAGTCAATATAGTTATAATAAACGAATATAAAATTGAATAATAATAGTCAAAATCAGTGGCAGATCTAAAAATCAAGCAAAAAGTACATATACTTTCAGGTGTTTGAAGTGTTTGATCTGTGCTACTGATGTGAACATGATTATGATCATGATGGTGATCATGGAAAAGATTATGTCCAAAATGCAATAGTTGAGGAAGAAAGAGCAAAAAAATAAAAAATGAAACAACAACTTTTTTCAAGTTTTCCTGATTAAAATTTCGTCCACAATATTAATAGATTTTTTCAATCTTTCCGAATAATTCCCTGAAATTAATTTAAATGGTTTGTGATTTTTGATCAAGGCTTGTTTAAAATTTTCAAAAAATAACTTTCTGTCATTGGGTCGATCTCTCAAATCATCCTGAACCCAAGGAACGTCAATATCAAGTAATAAATACAAATCATATTTATTTTTTTTTGAGTACTTGTTAATGATTGGATCACAAAAATTATCAAAGTATAATCTTGAATAAGTTGCCGTCGTTAAAAGGTCTGTATCGCAAAAAAGTACCTCATTTGCTTTTTTAATTAATTCATTTTCTGACCTCATTTGACCAATCGCAATTGGAATAAGATCGTGAATCTCACATATCTTATTTTGTTCGGCTAATTTTTTTTCCAAGAATTCTCTTGCAAATTCTTTAACATAAACGGTTTTAAAGTGTTTTGCAAGCTCAATAGCTAAACTTGTTTTTCCAGTAGACTCTGGACCAAATAGGACAACCTTTATGAGATCTGTTTTTTGTTGTTGTAAATACTTTTCCATTTATAATAACCAGCAATTGCAATAAATGTAAAGATAAGATATTGAAAACTAGAGAATGCCAAGCCCTTACTGAAATACAGAGGAACTGAAATTATATCACCCAAAATCCAAAAAAACCAACTTTCAATTTTTCTACGAGCCATCAACCACATACCTGCAAAAAAAATTGCTGTTGTTATGATGTCCACATATGAAACAAAACCACTCCATTTTTCAAAAAAGGAATACAAATAGGAAACGAAAAGAACTGACGAAACAATAATGATCAAAATTATCTTGATATCAGTTGAATGCATTCTTGTAATTGGGGTATATCCTTCATTATTGGATTTTCTAGTCCAATAATACCAACCATAAATACTCATCAAAAAATAATAAACATTTATTATCATATCTCCCAACAGTTCCCATTTCACAAGTAAATAAACGAAAATTGAAGTATTAATGATCCCGGTGGGATATACTAAGACATTATTATTTTTAGAAAACCAAACCGAAAGTAATCCAAAAAAAACAGCAATAAGTTCTAAGCTGATGTCAATGTTTGAATATTGACTGTACTGCTCAAAAACTTGATTTATTAACTCACTCATAAATATACTATGCTACAAATATAATTTGAAGTAATTATGCTTTTGGATTTTAAATTCAAAACTTGATCAGAAACATTGATTTTTAGTTGGGATTCATCTCCCAATTCACTAACCAAAATATCGGATTTAAAATTCAACTGACCCACTGAGAAATATTTGTATGCAGCTTCTTTTATTGTCCACAGCTGAGTCATATCCTCCAAATTGTTTTCATCCATTAATTTTTTTTCAGTTTGGTTAGTAAATTTATCAACTATCCTTAAAATTTTTTCATTCACAGTTTGTAAATCAATTCCCATTTTTTCTTTTGATAAACAAACCGCTGCATATGACCCTGAATGACTAATTGAAATCTTTAAATCATTCTTTAAGAAAGGTGCTCCATTTTTATTGTAAAAAAGTTCATCAGGACTAAATCCTTTAAATTTTAAAATTTGTTGTACTGCTAAAATTTGATTTTTTTTTAATGCTGATTTATTTGAATCTATTTTTTTTACAATATTATTTGCAATATTATTAATTTCAAATTTTTCTTGATTTCTAATTTTCCAAATCAATAATTCAAATCGATTTAAAAAATAGGTGTGATCATATAAGCCCATAAAGACTTAAATATAAATAAATGAGATTTATTTTTCTAAGGGAAGAATAGAAACAAAAGACTTATTGTCTTTTTTCTTAGTGAATTTTACAACTCCATCAATCTTTGCATGAAGTGTATGGTCTTTACCCAAATAAACGTTATCACCTGCTTTGTGTTTTGTTCCTCTTTGTCTTACCAGGATGTTACCAGCGTGGGCCATCTGACCACCGAAAATTTTTACACCAAGTCGTTTGGATTCTGATTCTCTACCGTTTTTGGAACTACCAACACCTTTTTTGTGAGCCATTTTAAATTATTTTTTTGTGTTACTGCTTGTTTTTTTTGCCTTAGTCTTTGGTTTTTCTTCATTTGGCTTACTAGATGCTTTAGGTTTCGAAGCAGATTTTTCGTTAACCTTTTCAATGACAATCTCAGTCATCTGTTGCCTGTGGCCATTTTTGACTCTATATCCTTTTCTTCTTTTCTTCTTGAAAACAATAACTTTTTTATCTTTAAAATGCTTAACAATTTTTGCTTCTACAGATGCACCAGCAACAACAGGATTACCAATTTTAGTGTTAGATCCGTTGTCAACCATCAACACATTGTCGAATGTAACTTTAGAACCTTCTTTTTGTTGTAATTTATCAACAAAAAGCTTGGTGTTTTTTCCAACATTATATTGTTTACCAGAAATTTTAACTATTGCATTCATATTATAGCGGGGCAAATATAATTAAATCTCAATAAATTGAACAAAAAACATTTAATATTTGAAAAGACAACTTTTACCCTAAAAATTGGTTAAATTGCTCAGATGAAAAATATATTATCACTTTTTGCATTACTGTTATTTATCAATTCTTACAACCAAGAGAGTATTTCCCCAAAAGAAGTTATTTATAAATATATAGAATCAATTGGAGGAAAGGATAAATTAGAATCAATTGAATCAATCACAATGTCAGGAAATTTTGAAATTCCACAGGCCCCATTCAAACCTTCAGTCATTATTAAGCAACAGAATCCAAATTTGACCTCACTTGAATTGAGTGCACCCGAGATGGGGACTATAATGAAACAAAAATTTAATGGTGATAATGGCTATATGGAACAAATGGGCCAAAATGTTCCATTTAGCGAGGAACAGATAAATAGTTCAAAATCTAAAAAAGGGATTTTTGAGGAACTGTACTATGACTCAACAATCTTGAAAATTGATGGATATATCACCATTGGAGGAAGTGATTTAGTAAAAGTTAAAATTGATGATAAAACACTCAAATATTATGATATTAATTCAGGTCTTCTTGTTAGAAGTGAAGAAACCATGGAGGTCGAGGGCAACTCAATAACAACCACTAGAAAATTTTCAGACTATAAGGATGTAGATGGAATTTTGTATCCTTTCAAAACTGAAATTATCAATGGTATGCAAACCATTACAATTGAATTTGATGAAATTAAATTCAATGAAGTTTTTGACAAAAACGATTTTAATTAGTTTTTGTTTTATTATTTACAAGGTATACTCCTGAAAGAATAATTATAGATGCCACATACTGTTTTGGTGTTAAAATCTCTCCGTCAATGACACCCCAAAAAATTGCCACAATAGGCATTAAGTATGTTACTGCAGAAGCAAACAAAGGTGAAGCCAGCTTGACAAACTTATTGAACAGTGTTTGGGCTATAGCGCTGCTGAACAATGCTAGCAAGAAAACAAAAATTATTGATTCATATGTGCTAGTTTGATTAAAACTTAAAGTGAAAAAATCTGAGTAAAATAATGTTAAAACAGCTGGAGGCAATATTGAAAGAAAAATTCCTGCTGTAACAGCTGAAGGTGGAATTTCTGTTAAGTAAGTCTTTATTAAGTTGACGGAGGCTCCATAACCAACAGTAGTAAAAAAAATAAAAATTGAAAAGTAGATATTATAATCAGGAGATACCCCACCATTATATAATAAAAGGATCCCACCAAAAAAAGCAATAACCAATCCCACGACTTGCTTTATTGTAAAAGTTAAGCTGAAAAAAATAATTCCAATTATTAGCGTGTTTATTGGAGTTAGAGTTGTTATAATTGATGCTAGACCACTTTCAATTTCAGTCTGGCCAAAACTTACTAAGTACACAGGGAAAAATGTACCCACATAAGCAGTCAAAACAATCCACTTCCAACTTTTGTTTGGTATTTCTTTTAGTGAAGAATATGAATAGATAGAAATTACAATTGCAGTAAAAATAATTCGCAGGCTTCCAACTTGAAGTGGTGTTAAACCAACTAAACTTTTTTTTATCAATATGAAAGAACTACCCCATATTATGGATAAAATCAATAAAAGAATCCACTTTTTATTATAATTAGTCATTTATTCCATTCAAAACTTTCAATGAGTTTCTTTAGATCAGAATTTATATAATTTATGTAAGGAAGCAAAGAATCATAATTAGGTTCTGTTTTGAAAAACAAACTTCCTGCCAAAAAATTGGAGACAGAGTCTGTCAAATAAAACTGAACATTGCTGGGTGTATTACCAACATAATTAAACATTCTGGAATAAACTGAAATTTTACTATCTGTATATTCACTGACTTTAACTTCTATTGCATTTGAGGAATTCTCATATATTTTTTCATCAAATATTTGATTTACTTCACGAAAGTTACTATTCAAATTAATTGTGGTAAGAAAAATTTCAGCATTTAAGTCATTGTAAATGATATTAAAATTACAGTCATCAACTGTTTCAATTCTTGCAATATTATTTCTTAAAAAAGTAAAACCGCAAGGAGATTCAAATAAATTATAGATTGAACTTTTAAATTCTGGAGCAAAAAATGCATTTTGCCTGACTAGCTGATTTGAATCACAAGCAACTATAATAAAAAAAAATATTACACAAAAGCTTCTCATTTAACTCTTTTGTTATCTATTAAATTAAAAGTTCGTAAAGCAATTTTAAAAAGGAAGGTCATCTGAGTTTTCAGAACCCATTGATTGTTGAGAGGGTAACGAAGTAGTTGTCGGTTCATTAACCACTGAACCTGACGTGTCGTTTTTGTTAGATAAAAAGTTGAACTCAGAAACGTGAATCTCAGTTGAATACCTTTGGACACCATCATCTCCCTTCCATTTTCTTGTTTTTAATTTACCTTCAACATAAACCTTATCACCTTTCTTTAAATATTTTGCACAGATTTCAGCAGCTTTATTTTTAACAACTACATTATGCCATTCTGTGTTTACAACTTTTTCACCAGTTTGTTTATTGTTATAACTTTCGTTTGTGGCAATCGGAAATCTTCCTAAACAACCTCCATCATCAAAATTTACCATTTTAACATCATCGCCAAGGTTTCCAATTAACATTACCTTATTTAAAGATCCACTCATGTTTCAAATATAATAAAACATCATTAGAGTATATCATCCAAAACAACTTTTAATGGTCTTGGAAAAGGTATTTTTTCTAAACTACTAAAATGATACATTTTAGACTTATGATCTTTAATTTTTACTAAATAAAAATTAATCTTCAATTCAACATGAGATAGCTTGTGTTGGAGGGATTTTATGAGTTTAATTTTATTAGACTTTAATGTAAATTTTTTTGATAAATTTTTTAGGATCAACTCATTTGTTACTGTTTTATTATTGCTCTTAATCAAAAAAAACTCAAATAAATTTTTCCAAATTCCTTTATCTGATCTTTTATTCAAAAAAATTTTTTCATTGTGAGACATAATTATGACATAATTCATTTCTTTTTTTACAACTTTATTTTTTTTTGATTTTACGGGATAATTTTTAACGGTATTAGATAAGTTTGCTTTACATTCTAAAGAGAAAACACAACTATTACAAAGAAATTTTTTAGGCTTACACACAGTAGAGCCAAAATCCATTAGCGCCTCATTAAAGTCACCTGGGTTTGAGGAAGACATTTTTTCAGTAATATATTTTTTGATTTGTTTTTTTGTATTCAAGGAATCAATTGAGTCTTCGATTTTTAATAATCTTGAAACAAATCTTAAAACATTTCCATCAACAACCCCTTGTTTCTCATTATTACAAATTGAACTTATTGCAGAAGCTGTATAGTCCCCAACTCCAGGTAAATCAATTAACGAAAAGTAGTCCTTAGGAAATACACCCTCATGGACAGACAAAACCTGATTTGCAGCTTTATGCATATTTAATGCTCTAGAATAATAACCTAAACCTTCCCATGTTTTTAAAAGTTGTTGCTTACTAGATCGGGCTAATAATTTGACATTAGGATATTTTTTAATAAAATTTAAATAATATTTTATTCCGGTTTCTATTCTTGTTTGTTGAAGGATAATTTCAGAGACCCATACAAAATATGGATCTTTTGTTTTTCTCCACGGAAGATCTCTTTTATTGGTTGAATACCATTTTATTAACTTTTTTGAAAGATCAATATCAGAAAGTGTTTGTATCAAAAAATATATCTTAAAAAATTATAAGAGCATATAAATTTATATATTTGGCAATCAAAAATTTTAAAAAAATTAAATAAATATGACGAAAGCAGAATTGATTGCTAAAATAGCATCAAACTTAGGACTAGAAAAAAATGAAGTGCTTGCTACTGTTGAAGATTTTATGGAAGAAGTTAAGAACTCATTAAGCGAAGGTGAAAATGTTTATTTAAGAGGTTTTGGAAGTTTTATAGTGAAAAAAAGAGCAGAAAAAACTGGCAGAAATATTTCAAAGAATGTCACCATTAAAATACCAGCTCATTCAATTCCTTCTTTTAAACCAGCTAAAATTTTTGTAGAAGACGTAAAAAATAACAACTAATTTATGCCTAGCGGAAAAAAAAGAAAAAGACACAAGGTTGCTACTCACAAAAGAAAAAAGAGGAGTAGAGCTAACAGACATAAGAAAAAGTAATTAGTCTGTACGATCATTGAAATATAGAGTTTATTAAGATTAAACTCGAAAAAAAAAAGTTTAACTAAAATTATTAATTGTGAATAAAGAATTAATTGTAAGATCAATTAATTCAGCTGTAGATTATGCTCTTATACAAGATGGTAGACTCATTGAGCTGCACAGGGAAAAAGATAATAATAAATTTGGGGTTGGTGATATTTATATTTCAAAAATAAAAAAAACAATCTCAGGTTTGAATGCATCTTTTGTTGATGTAGGATATGAAAAAGACGCTTTTCTTCACTACCATGATCTAGGTCCTAGAGTTAAATCTCTTATTAAATTTACCAAGTTAGTCAGTGATGGAAAAATCACTAATTATTCTCTTGAAAAATTTAAGTTTGAAAAAGAAATTGAAAAACAAGGAAAAATTGATGATGTAATAAATGCAAATCAAAACCTCTTAGTTCAAATTATAAAAGAACCAATTTCAACGAAAGGCCCAAGAATAAGTTCAGAGCTATCATTTGCTGGTCGATTTCTAGTTCTAATCCCTTTTTCAAATAGAATTTCTGTTTCTCAAAAAATAAGAAGCAAAGATGAGAGGAATAGATTAAAGGATTTAATTGAAGAATTTAGACCAAAAGGTTTTGGTGTTATAATCAGAACTGTAGCTCAAGGGAAAAAAACAGCTGAATTAAGTAAAGATTTACAGAGTTTATACACTCAGTGGGTAAATCTATGTAAAAAAATTAATGGTTCGAAAGTGCCTTCACGAATCCTGAGCGAATTAAATAGAGGTTCCTCTATACTCAGAGATGTTTTCGACGAAAAATTTAAAGGTGTGTATTGTAATGACAAAAGTTTATGCTATGAGCTAAAAGACTATATTGAACAAATTGCTCCTAGTAAAAATTCAATTGTTAAATATTATAAATCCGATACTCCAATTTTTGAACATTTCAGTATTGAACGTCAAATAAAATCAGCATTTGGAAGAACAGTATCAATGAGTAAAGGTGCTTACCTAATTATTGAACACACTGAGGCTCTTCATGTTGTTGATGTTAATAGTGGAAATCGCTCAAATAAAAGTTCTAATCAAGAAGAAATGGCATTAGAAGTTAATTTAATCGCTGCGTCTGAAATTGCGAGACAGTTAAGGCTCAGAGACATGGGCGGAATAATTGTCCTAGATTTTATTGATATGATAAAAGTAGAGAACAGGAAAAAATTGTTTGATCATTTCAAATCTGAAATGGAATCAGACAGAGCAAAACACAAAATACTACCTCTTAGTAAAATTGGGTTGATTCAAATGACAAGGCAAAGAGTAAGACCTGAGATGAATATTACTACAAAAGAAAATAATCCGAATAGTAATGGAAAAATTGAAGCTCCAATTGTTATTATAGATAAGATTAATAATTCCATTGAAAAAATCCTTAAGAATAAATACATTTCAAAAAAGAATCTAAAGTTGCATTTACATCCTTTTATTGCAGCTTACATTACGAAAGGTTTTATTTCCAAAAGGGTGATGTGGTTTTTGAAGTATAAAAAATGGATCAAGGTTATACCTAGAGATTCATATACTTACTTACACTACAGATTTTTCAACATTAAAGGAAAGATTAATCATCATTAAAAAGCGGCTTATGCCGCTTTTTTTTTTATATTATGTAAAGTGAATAAATACTTAAGTATTCCAGATCTTCTTAAAAAAGGAGAATATTATTGTTCATATCAAGAAAGATGTCACTTGGAAGTTTACAAGAAACTGAAAACATTTAGTTCGTCTAACTCAGATATTAATGAAGTAATTGGTAAATTAATTGCTGATAATTATTTAAACGAAACACGTTTTTCAGAAAGTTTTGTCAGAGGAAAATTCAAAAATAAAAATTGGGGAAGGGTTAGATTGAGTTTAGAATTAAAAAAAAGATCTATATCGAAAAAAAATATTGAGATTGCAATGAAACAAATTGATGAGGATAATTATGAAAATAAATTTAAAGAACGTTTTTATTTTTTAGTTGAAAAATTCAAAAATGAAAAGAAACTTATGATGAAAAAAAAGATTTTTGATTATTTTAACTACCGAGGTTGGGAACATACAATCATTTATAATGAAATCAATAAACTCTAAACTCTTTTTTTTTATTGCTGTCTTTTTAATTATCAGTTTTGGTAAAAATGAAGTTGATCTGGTCGTGATAAACGCCAAAATATATACTGTTAACGATCAGTTTTCTATTGCAAAATCAATGGCAATAAAAAATGGAGAAATTATAGATATCGATATTGATAATTTAGATTCTAAGTACAATTCCAAAAAAATAATTGATTTAGCTGGGCAAACGATCATTCCCGGAATTATTGACTCTCATTGCCACTTTTATAATCTAGGTCTTGACCAACAAGTTGTTGATTTAAGAGAAACTAAATCCTTTGAGGAAATTATTCAAAGACTAAAAAACTATGAATTAAAAAATGATACAGATGTAATACTGGGCAGAGGATGGGATCAGAATGATTGGGATAAAAAAAGTTTTCCTGTGAACACAAAACTAAATGAGGAATTTAAGGATAAATTAGTTGTGCTTGAAAGAATTGATGGGCACGCATATATAGTGAATGATAATGTTCTCCAACTGTCTGGAATTGATAAAAACACTTTGGTTCGCGGAGGACTAGTACTATTGAAAGATGACAAGCCAACAGGTGTTTTAATCGACGGTCCGATGTCACTAGTTGATCAAGTTTTACCAGAAAAAACTTTGAATGAAAAAATTAATGCATTGAAACAAGCTGAAGATATTTGTTTTAGTTATGGTCTTACAACTGTTGATGATGCAGGCTTAAGTACCAATATAACTTCTATTATTGATAGTCTACATAAATCAAATGACTTAAAAATTAAGATTTATGCAATGATCAGTGTTTCAAGAAAAAATATTGAAAAATTTAAAAAAGAAGGGATATATAAATCAAAAAAACTAAATATCAGATCATTTAAGGTATATGGGGATGGGGCATTAGGCTCAAGAGGAGCTGTACTGAAAAATCCATATTGTGATGATCCTCATAACTATGGAATTCTTAGAACTAGTACAGAAGATTTAAAATTTTATGCAAAAGAAATTGCTAACATGGGTTTTCAGATGAACACACACGCAATTGGTGATTCAACTGTTTCTGTTTTATTAAATGAGTACAAAAAGGTACTTCATGCAATCGATGATCCACGTTGGAGAATCGAACATTCGCAAGTTGTGGATGCTAATGAATTCGAATTATATAATGATAAAATTTTACCATCAATCCAGCCTACACATGCTACAAGTGATATGTACTGGGCATACGACAGATTAGGTGATAGAATAAAAGGTGCATACGCATTCAAAAACTTACTCAAATCCTCAGGTAAAGTAGCTTTGGGGACTGATTTTCCAGTTGAGAAAGTAAATCCATTTCATACATTCTACAGTTCGGTAGAAAGAAAAGATCTTAAAGGATATCCGGAAAATGGATTCCAAATGGAAAATTCCTTGAGCAGGGAAGAAACATTAAAAGGTATGACAATTTGGGGGGCTTACTTTAATTTTGAGGATCATGAAAAAGGGAGTCTTGAAATTGGTAAAAGTGCAGATTTTGTTGTGTTAAATCAAAATATAATGGAAATAGAAGCAGAATTAATTCCAAAAACTGAGGTTGTCTATACGTTCCTTGATGGTGAACTTGTCTACTCTAGATAGTTGATAAATCCAAATAAAAAATTCCTGCCTGGCATTGGAACCAAATTGGTTTCTGAATACGAGGTGTCCAAAATATTATTTATAGAAATAAATAAATAACTTTTATTACCTAGCCGATAATTAATATTAGTATCAACAACAGAGTGATTCGATTTATCAGATCTTTCACCATACTTATATATTAAGTTTTGAGATAATCTGCCTGAATAATTTAACAATAACCTAGTTGTTAATTGGTGCCTGAATGAATTGATTGCATATCGAGAAAAGTTTATTTCATTAACATAAGAATCATCGAAGAGATAAGTGTACCCCACCCTAATTAGATTTATATAATTAAAATCAAAATCAAAACCTTTTGTATCCAAATTTCTAATATTTGTTGCTTTCCACTTATCACCTTCACTTTCTTTAACATAGTCAATAATATTAGTAGATTTTCTTTGAAAAAAAGAGGTTGAAAATTTAATTTTTTCACTATCGTATTTAAAACCCAATTCGTTACTTATTGCATGCTCAGGTTCTAAATCAGGATTTCCTATAGTATTACGGTCTGAATAATAAAGATCAGTATAAGTTGGAATTCTATATGTTTTTCCAAAATTTGCATATAATTTAGATTTTTCTGAAATATGGTACCCTAAATCAAGACCAGGAAAAAAATGAAAAGATAAGTCAGAAAAGTATGAAACTGAAAAGCCTGGTGATATAATAAGTTTATCATTCATCATCTTGAATGTATGATCTAAATAAATTGTTGATGTAAATCTTTCATGAGAACCTAAATTGTTACTTGAAATGTAAGATTGTGAATTATCAATACCAAAATTTGAAAAACTTCCAGAATCATAATACTTGATAAAATTCAAATCAAAATAGATTTTATTTGATATATGAAGATTTCTATATATTTCAGGATTATCCCTGATATAAATATATTCGTCTTGATTTCTTCTCCAATACAGTTTAGGTTTAATAATCAGTTTTTCTTTTTCAAATTTTGTTGAAAATCCGAAAAAACTTGATTGGGTTTCTTCATATTGATCAATTGCATCTGGACTTGCATAAAAACCATTTGCTCCAAACTTTTTCTCTGTAAAACCGGAGACTAAATCAATAGATCCATTTTTAGATTTTATGTTGGCTTTCATAAAAATGAAATCATTTTTAAAATCGGTATTATATCTATATCCATCAGACCTAGTTCTGTGAAAAGCGATTAAAGAATTGAATTTATCTTCAATACTAGTCCTCAAATTAACTGAATAATTGAACTGATCATATGAGCCAGATGAAATATCATTAGCAAAAATTTCTACAACTTTATTTTGAGATTTTTTTAGTAATTTGGTTACAATATTAATAGATCCATTAAATGCATTTTGTCCAAAAATTCTTGCTGCCGGCCCCTTTATAATTTCTATTCTTTCAATTAACTGAATAGGTAAAAGTAGGTTTAACGTATGATGGCCTGTTTGAATATCATCCATTTTCATTCCATCAATCAAAAGCAATGTTTGATCAAAGCCACCACCCCTTATGTATAAATCAGCTTGTGTTCCAGAGACCCCTCTTCTTCTTATATCTAAACCAGTAACTAATTGAAGAAGTTCTGTAACATTTCGTACTGCAGTCTCTTGAATTGTTTTTGAATCAACTACTTGAACAGATCTAAAGTTTTTGCTAAAAGGTATACTTATTTTAGAGTCTGAAACTACAACCTCATCAAGCTGCTGAGTAGTTTGTGAACTAATGGTTAGTGAAATAAATATTAGTATTACAATTAGTTTTTCTTTCAAAAAATAAAAAATTAGTCAACTAAAATAATTAGCTTGTTTTTTTTCATTTCAACTACACCAGATTTTATCTCTAATGATGCTCTACCATTTGAAAAATCCAAAACATCACTTTTTACATCACTATCAACTCCATCTATTAGTATTTCTCCTTTTTTCAAAGTAGATACTATTGGTGCATGATTATTTAAAACCTGAAAGTAACCTTCAGAACCTGGCAAATGAACGGAATTTACTTCACCAGTCAATATAGTTTTTTCTGGGCTTACAATCTCTAATTGCATATTATTTAGATTCTGCAATCATTTTTTCACCTGCTTCAATTGCTTCTTCAATCGTTCCTTTCAAATTAAATGCAGCCTCAGGAATATGATCTAATTCACCATCCATAATCATATTAAACCCCTTGATTGTATCTTTTATATCTACAAGAACACCTGGAATTCCAGTAAACTGTTCAGCAACATGGAAAGGTTGAGATAAAAACCTTTGAACCCTTCTTGCTCTAGAAACAGTTAATTTATCTTCCTCTGATAACTCCTCCATACCTAGAATTGCAATAATATCTTGTAACTCTTTATATTTTTGTAGCATTTCTTTGACACGTTGAGCACAATTATAATGATCATCACCTAGAATTTCTGGTGATAAAATCCTAGATGTTGAATCGAGTGGATCAACAGCAGGGTAAATACCCAATTCAGCAATTTTTCTGGAAAGTACAGTAGTTGCATCAAGGTGAGAGAAAGTAGTTGCTGGAGCAGGGTCTGTTAAATCATCAGCAGGAACATAAACAGCTTGAACTGATGTAATGGATCCTCTTTTAGTTGATGTAATTCTTTCCTGCATAGCACCCATCTCTGTAGCTAAGGTTGGTTGATATCCTACAGCAGAAGGCATACGACCTAGCAAAGCAGATACCTCAGATCCTGCTTGCGTAAATCTAAAAATGTTATCGACAAAAAATAAAACATCTTTGCCTTTTCCGTCATCACTACCATCTCTAAAATATTCAGCCACTGTCAATCCTGAAAGAGCAACTCTAGCTCTCGCTCCAGGAGGCTCATTCATTTGACCAAAAACGAAAGTAGCTTTTGATTTCTCCAAGGCTTGTTTATCGACCTTACTTAAATCCCATCCACCATTTTCCATCGATTCCATAAATTCTTTTCCATAATTAATAATTCCAGATTCAAGCATTTCTCTTAATAAATCATTGCCCTCACGTGTTCGTTCACCAACACCAGCAAATACAGATAGTCCACCATGACCCTTAGCAATATTATTAATGAGCTCTTGAATTAAAACTGTTTTACCAACACCAGCACCTCCAAAAAGCCCAATTTTACCACCTTTTGCATAAGGCTCAATTAGATCAATAACTTTAATACCAGTAAAAAGTACTTCTGTAGATGTAGATAGTTGATCAAATGGGGGAGCATCTCTGTGGATAGGTAAACCATTATCACCTTTTTTAGGTAAATTTTTCATCCCATCTATTGAATCCCCAATTACATTAAAGAGTCTTCCATAAATTTCCTTTCCTGTCGGGATTTGTATTGGACTGCCAGTTGAGACAACATCTTGACCTCTTTGAAGACCATCTGTAGAATCCATAGATATAGTCCTCACTATATCTTCTCCTACATGTGATTGAACTTCAAGAACGAGTGTTGATCCATCATTTTTACTTACTTCTAGTGAATCGTAAATATTTGGAAGCTCTGTAGATGATGAGTCAAAGGAAACATCTACCACAGGTCCAATTATCTGAGAAACTTTACCAACATTTTGTGACATAATACATTTTGATTATAGGATATACAAATATAACCTAAACTTGTATTTTTTGTGAATAAATAAAATAAAAAAAGGCGCCTAAAAAAGCGCCTTTATTAACAATTTTTGTTGATATGTTACGGATTCAAAGTAAACTTAACATAGTATTGACTACCAATTAGTCCAGTGTAAGGTATACTGGCATAATCGTCACCTGTTAAGTTGACAGCTCCAACTTTAATTACACTTTGTAATTCAGGAACATCAAAACTCATGGATGCATTGAAAACCCAATTTGCTGGAATGATACCATCTGCAAAAGTGGATTCATATAAAAATGCATTGTGATAACTAGCGGAAATATTAAAACCAATGTTATCACCAATTTCAGTAGATCCTAAAGATAATCTTCCACGAACCTTAGGGGTATTGAATGAAGTCTCATAACTTGGATCAATATTACTTCTATCCATCTCGTTGTATGCGAACTTTGCTCCAAAGTCAAACTTTCCAAATATTTTTGCATCCAGTCCAATATCTAATCCCATAGTACTGACAACCTCATCAGTGTTGTTATCAACGGCATAAATAGCAACGTCATTAGCTTGAACTGCAGCCAAAGCAGAACCATTAGCTACGCTTCCATAAAAAGGAACTATAACATTCTTAGAGGCAATGAAGTTTTGATACTTTGCCCAGTAAGCATTGATATCAATAGAAAGTTTTTTACCATTATATCGATACCCAACTTCTCTTGATTGAACATATTCTGGCTCAACATTATCTAATTCAGCAACTACAGCAACTCCACCATTTATTAGCTCCTCAGCTTTGTAGGAATTATTCATAACCATATCACCAGTTACAGTGTATGATCCACCGAATGTATTGTGCACGTATCTAAATCTTTCAACACTGTCAGGTGAAGATCCAAATAATACAACTGGAAAACCACTTTGAGAACCACTTCCCAGTCCAATGTACATATCTTGCATTGTTGGTGTTCTCATGGCTGTTTGATATGAGACTCTTACATTATGTCTTGGAGCTAAATTAATTAAAGCACCAACTCTTGGTGTAAAACTGCCCTCATAATTTTGTGCTTTATCATATCTTAAGGCACCATTTAAACTCACAGCACCATCAAAAATATCTCTTTGAACGCTTGCAAAAAGACCTGTTTCGCTAGTTTTTATTGGACCATCGTAATCTGTAAATAATGTCCCATTAGATCTAAGTACGTATTCTCGAAATGAACCACCAATAACCATATCAAATCCATCAACGAGGTCACTCAAGTCATAATTGGCTTCAAAACTATTAGAAATCGTATTATCTAGTACAACAGCGCCACCATCCGATATAGGTGTCTTTGTAATTCGATCATAAGCAGCATTAAATTCAGGACTTCCAGGTACTAACATGTTTCTGTTGGCTATACTTCTTGCGCCGGCATGTGCAACAAAATTCATTGATGGATTGACTAAGAAGTCGTACATACTGGTTTCTCCAAAAAATAAAATACCAACAAGCATTTCATTGATAGCCACTAATGGATCAGGGCTAATTTGGGCTGCTAGTAAAAGAAAGTAATTTTGAAGATATGAACCAAACCAAGCTCCGGCACCACCAGGCTGAGAGGCAAATAAGTTACCACCCAGGGCATCAAGCTGTGTTGTATTACCAGAACTCTCAATTGTTTTATAAGCTCTAGCTGTAAAGTTTTTGGTCTTATATTCCAACTTATGTTGTTGGATACCAAAATTCAACATTTTGAATCTCGAACTTCCTTGAAGAAGCGTATTACCTCGACCGTTGTTAAAAACATAACTAAGCTCTGAATTACCGTTAAATCGGTAATGAGCAGCAACATTGAACTTAAAATTAGATGCCTCACCTTTAGGATCAATATCCATTTCTTTATATCCGGTAGTCCAAATCTCTTGCGTACCAAAATAGTTTGGGGCAAATGCATTAAATAATGATGCATAATAACTTGTTTGGGCCGCAGGTAAACCCAGTTGTGCACCAAGACCTGGTAAAACACCTTGAGTGAAAGCATTTGTCATATCCCAGGTTGTTTGTTGCTCTCCATAAGTATTGTAACCATCGTATGTTGGGAATAATGACGGATCAACTTCTTCCAATCTACCAGGGAAGAATGGGACTTCGTTATTACGGTCTGAATAATCAGCAGCCGCCCAATCTTTTCCCTTAACATATGCAAGAGTAGCTTTTACGGCAAACTTGTCATTAAAAGCATGGGCAAAGCGCATTCCAAAATCGTAGTAGTGATTATCTCCAGCGACATCTTGGGATGTAATACCTTGCGTTAAATATGCACTTAATCCTTGAAAATCGAATGGATTTTTTGTATTCATTACTAAGATTCCCTTATAAGCATTGGGTCCATACAGCGCAGATGATGCACCAGGTAAAAACTCCACATTATAAAGATCTAATTCACTAACACCTGCTAAATTTCCCGCAGAGAAATTTAAGCCAGGGGCTTCATTGTTCATACCATCAACAACTTGTACAAAACCCTCATTCCAAGCAGTTGAAAAACCTCTTGCATTGACTGTTTGATTAATTATTCCTGTTGTTATGACCTGAACACCTTTAAGTTGTTCTAGACTTTGATAAAAATCTGCCCCAGTGGAAGCAGCAATATCTGTATAATCAAATCTTTCAACCGTAACTGGAGATTTAAAAAGACTTTGAGCAGTTCTAGATGCTGATAAGATTACCTCATCAAGTAAATTTTCCGAATCACTCAATGTAACAGTGAGAGATGCATCTGCTGCACTTACTGTTATTGTAGCTGTTTCAAAACCTATACTAGAAACAGTCAAAGTAAATGGTGGTTTTGCATCTACATCGATTGAAAATTCACCATTAAAGTCAGAAACTGATCCTGTTGTTGTATCGAAAACAACGTTAGCACCAGGTATAGGAGTATTGTTACTATCAACTACCAAACCTGTTACATTAGTTTGCGCGAAAATGAATGTACTTATTAGTACAAGCATAAGGGACAAAATATTTCTCATATTTTTAAATTTAATTAGTCGTTTATATTCTGCAAATATAAAAGATTTCTGTAAAAGTAATATTTTTGAGGATCTATAACAGAGAATTCGTTAAAAATATACCCTTTATAATTAGAATACGTAAAAGATAAACCCCAATCTAAACTGCTTTAAACCTGAAATATCACTGTCAATACTTTCATTAAAAAAAGGATTTATTGATTGGTATACGCTAATATTCCAAGTATTAAACCCAACATTTAGTGTAAGTCCTATTTGATCTTTTTCGATGGGAAAGTCATCAATTTCATTACTTAACGCAACATCCTCATAGATATATTTTGATTGAATAACCTTAGAATACCTCAAACCTGCATAAATTCTCCAGAATTTGTAATTATCAATAGATGAATTTCTCCATCTTATTTCAAAAGGGATTTGCAATTCTGTATAATTATATCTGTTAATATTGGTTGAACCTAAATTTTGTATAAACTCAAAGTTTAGGTTATTATACTTTAGATTATTATTTAATGAGTTGTGTGATAAACCCAAACCAATACCCAATGCATACTTTCCGTTATTGCTTAAAGGAATATCCTTTATAAAACCATAACTTATTGAATAAGAAAATTTATTTTCTTTGAATTCATCAACTTTTCCACCAATTGAGTTGTAAGATAATCCCAGGTAAAATTGATCTTCAAAATAACTTTGATTTTCCTGAGAATACAAGCTAAAATTAAGAAATAGTAAGATGTAAAATAATCCTCTTATTATCATTGGGAAATTTTAATAAAGATAAAAAAAACTCTAGTGTTAGTGTTTATTGATTTTGTGAGTAATCACCAATCCTAGTTGTGTAGTTAATTTTAAGAGCATTAACTTTTCTCAATTCCTGTTTAATATCACTTATTAAACCCATTTTTGTTTCACCATCAACTTTGAGTGCAGTCGTCAACACGTTTTGAAGCTCCTCTCTCTTAGCAGCTCTTTCTGCAAGGACATAAGCTCCAACATCGGACACAGTTGCAAATTTATCATTTAGTTGAATTCTAGGTTGATTCCCATACTTGTCTTGGTATCTAGAGCTTGGTTTTCCTGCATAGATGTAGATCACCCTGTCTTTTTTATCTAATTTTTGGACTTGGTCAGCAGCAGGTAAGGTATTTTGAATTAAAAGTGTGTTATCTCTAAGAACTGTAGCAACCATAAAAAAGAAAAGAAGCATAAAAACAATATCTGGTAAAGATGCTGTTGAAATCTTTGGTAACTCTCCACTTCCTTTTTTCTTAAATTTTGACATAACTAACTTGTTTTATTTGGCTCAGCTTCAGATAATTTCATTGGATACATGAGTTTTATTACAGAAATTTTTTCTTTTAACTTTTCCTTTACTGATTTTTCAGTTCTTGGATCAGTATACCTCTTGTCTGCTTCGATATAGCTCATATTTTCTTCAGGGTAGAGCTTTGTAAACTCTCTATTTCTTAACTGATTGTAAGCTGCAACTAACTCATTTTGAACAGAAATATAAACCTTATAGTCAGTTTCTCTATCGTTTTTAAGAGAGATTATTGCTTTATCTGGGTTGTCAGATGAAGAACGGTCTCTTTCTCCTAGACAGTAGTCACATGCCTCCTCGGCTAGTCCACCACCATTATCTAAAAAAGCAACAGCTTCTTTTCTTAGATCACTCAAATCCATCAACTCTTCCTCAACAAGTATTTGATTATTTTTATTAACCACAACGGTAAAAATATTTCTTTCCTTGATGATAGGGGGATCAATTATTTCTTCCATTGGTGGAAGCTTCCTGTTGATACCCGAATCAGTCTCAATTGTAGTTGTTACAAGAAAGAAGATCAATAGCAGGAAAGCAATATCTGCCATTGAACCAGCATTAACTTCAGGTGCTGATCTTCTCGACATAATTATTTTTTAAACAATTTACTAATAGAGTTATAGACCATTAAGCCCCCAGCGATCAAAACCAAGAAATAGAAAGTCTTTATACCAGTTTCTACAAGTTTTGAACCAGTAGCGGATAATACTTTACCATCTCCCATAGATGTTTCTATACCAGATGAAAACACAAAAGCAATAACAATAACAATCAAAAATGATCCAATAGACATTCCGAACTTTTTAAGTTTGGATTTATCTGAAGCAATATTTTTAAAGGAGAAAATAAGTGTTGATAAAGTAACAATTGATAAAACTACGATTGCTAACCAAATCATGTATGAAACGAAACCATAATTTCCTTGCATTGCATTAGCTTCAATCGATTCATCACCTTGAAATATTAAAATGATAAGGAACAGTATGCCCAACAGACCCAATGTCCAAGAAACTATGTTAGTTATTTTTTGAATATTCATCGTGAATTATTTCTTGTGAGAAACTAAAATATCAATCAATGTAATTGAAGCATCTTCCATATCATTAACAATACTGTCAATTTTTGCCACGATGTAATTGTAAAATATCTGCAGTATAATGGCGACTATCAAACCAAATACGGTTGTTAAAAGTGCGACTTTAATACCCCCGGCAACAAGTGATGGCTGCATATCACCAGCAGCTTGAATTTTATCAAAAGCTTGGATCATCCCTATAACAGTACCCATGAAACCAAGCATAGGTGCAAGTGCGATAAATAATGAAATCCACGAAACATTTTTTTCGAGTTGACCCATTTGAACCCCACCATAGGCAACTACAGCTTTTTCAGCACTTTCAACGCCTTCACCAGCCCTATCTAAACCCTGGTAAAATATTGATGCAACAGGACCTGGTGTATTTCTACAAATTTCTTTTGCAGAATCAACTCCCCCGGATTTCAGTGCTGATTCAATGTCCTCAACTAATTTTTCAGTATTGGTGGTAGCAAAGTTTAAATAAATAATTCTTTCAATCGCAATGGCAAGACCCAAGATCAAACAAGCTAAAACAATACCCATAAAACCAGGACCGCCTTCAATGAATCTATTTTTTAATTCTTGAGTAAATCCAACAGATGGAGCTTCAGCCCCAGTCATTTGAGGTTCCTCTTGAACTTCTTCAACAGGCATCTCAACAACTTCAACTTCTTCCTCTTGTTCTTGATGCAAATTTGCATGGTTTTGTTGTGGAATAAAGTAAATCAATCCAAATGCAAAAGCTATAGTTAGTAATTTTTTCATTTTTCTATTATTATAATTTTTTCGGAAAGCTAAATATATAGAAAAAACTTAAAAACACAAATCAAAATCGATTAAGTGTTAGCCCTTTAAGTTGCAGAGAGGAAGGGATTCGAACCCTCGATACGCTATTAACGTATACACGCTTTCCAAGCGTGCGCCTTAAACCACTCGGCCACCTCTCTAAAAATTTTGGGATTCGAAATTAAAAATTTTATGTGAATTCAGGCTTGTTTGCTCAATAATTTTATGGCTTTTTAAATCATAAATTTCACTCAATTTCTCAATTATATGAGTTATGTAAGAGCTCTCATTTCTTTTTCCTCTGTGAGGTACAGGTGCTAAATATGGAGAATCTGTTTCTAAAACAATATTTTTTAAACTGACTTTATGCAGGAATTGATCAATTTTACCATTTTTAAAAGTTACTACACCACCAATTCCTAAACTAAAATCTAAATCTATAATTCTTTTCGCATGTTCGAAAGTTCCCGTAAAACAATGGAAAATACCTCTTAAACCTTTCTTTTTTTTCTTCTCCAAAATATTAATTACATCTTCATATGCATCTCTGCAATGAATTATTATTGGTAAATTTTTTTGTAATGCTAAATCGATTTGAATTTCAAAAGTTTCGATTTGTTGTTTATAAAATTCCGTCCCCCAATGTTTATCTAAACCAATTTCACCCACAGCAACAAATTCATTTATATCGATAAGTCTTTTTACAAAGTCAAGCTCTTGGATATAGTTTTTATCAACATATACAGGGTGTAATCCAAGCATTAAGAAAATATTTTTTGGATATTTTCTTTTGCATTCAATCATTTTATTATAATACTTTGACGAAATGGACGGAAAAACAAATTTAGAAATATTATTTTCTAGAGATAGTCTAATAACATCATCAAAATCATCATCAAATTGATCCAAATATAGATGAGTATGCGTATCAACGATTTCCATAATAATAAAGTTATTTAATTTAGTACTAATTTTTTTTAATATGCAAGTTGAAAAAGGAAATAATTATCTTTCAAAAAAAATTCAAATTCTTAAATCAGGACACTTAATAACTGATTGCTTAGTAAATGGGGTATCTGCGAAAGTCATTATAGATACCGGAGCTTCAAATTCTTGCATTGATTCAAACAGTTCAGAAATATTTAAGGTTAAAGTTGAAAATTATGATGAACAAGCATCGAGTGCTACAGAAAAAATAAAAAACATGTTCATATCCAAAAATAATTCAATTGATATTGTAGGGTTTGTTATCAAAAATTTTAAATTATTTGTTTTTGATATGAATCATATTAATGAAACCCTAGAGGAAAATGAGTGCATTAAAATTGATGGGATTATTGGAAATGATATTTTAAATACATATGAAGCAATTATAAATTTTAAATTAAAAAAAATTTATTTAAAATTAGATCTCTAAGGACTTTTCAAGATCATTGTTCATCAAGAATTCCAAAGGGTTTTCAAGTGCTTCTTTTATTTTAAGTAAAAACCCTACTGACTCTTTTCCATCAATAATCCTGTGGTCGTAACTAAGAGCCAAGTACATCATTGGATGTATTTCAACTTTACCATCAACAGCAATTGGTCTTTCAATAATATTGTGCATTCCTAAAATAGAGGATTGAGGTGGATTGAGAATTGGAGTTGATAACATTGAGCCAAACACACCTCCATTTGAAATAGTAAAAGTCCCACCCTCCATATCTTCAATGGATATTTCACCATCTCTTGCTTTTACAGCCAAACGCTTAATTTCCTTTTCAATACCACTAAAAGTCAACTTATCAGCATCTCTCACCACAGGTACTAACAAACCTTTGGGACCTGACACAGCAATGCTGATATCATAAAAATCAAAGCTTAATTTGTAATCTTCGTCAATCATTGCGTGAACATCTGGAAACTCCTTGAGTGCATTAACAACTGCTTTTGTAAAAAAGCTCATAAAACCTAAACCAACACCATGTTTATCTTTAAAAATTTCCTTAAATTTTTTTCTTATTTCAAAAATTGGAGTCATATTAACCTCATTAAAGGTTGTTAACATTGCTGTCTCGTTCTTAACTGCAACTAACCTTTGTGAAACCTTTCTTCTGAGCATTGATAATTTCTTTCGCTCTGTTTTTCTTCCCTTAGAAATTAAACTATCATCAATCTTTGGTAATACTTTTAGAGCATCTTGTTTTGTAATTCTACCGTCTCTCCCAGAACCAATTACATCTAATGGGTTGATGCCCTTTTCACTGAGAATTTTTGATGCAGCAGGTGAGGGAGTGGAGTTACTAGATTTATCAGAAATGACTATACCGGCATTTGATTCACGTTCTAAATCTTGATCTACAACTTGATCATCTGTGACTGGTTTTGAAGGTTCAACAATATCTTCAGTTGGCTTTTTTACTGATGTATCAATATGGCAAACTATATTTCCAACCGGAACTACATCTCCTTCATTAGCTTTGAGTGTAATAACTCCTGACTCCTCAGCAGGCAAGTCAAGAGTTGCTTTATCTGAATCCACTTCAGCAATTGTTTGATCTTTTTCAACATAATCACCATCAGCCACAAGCCATTGTGCTATTTCAACTTCTGAAATAGACTCGCCAGGTGATGGGACTTTCATTTCTAGTATCATTTTAATTAGATATTATTGCTCGTTCAATTTCACTATTACTTTTTAATATCAAAAATGAAGATATGGCATAAAAAGCATTTTTGTTGTTATACCCCGTTGTTCCAACGAAATCATTTGTCCAGTTCTCAAAGTCATATTCATAATTCAGAGTTTTATTAGATACGTTGTTACTAAATTTATCAATTCTAACAGGAACAGTCATTCCAGGACACCAACCTGCTCTGTCAGGTTGCCAATTCCCCCCCTGATTATTAATTGGATTTTGAGAACAACCAATTGGCCCCATGTAATGACTGAACAAATTGGAATTATCTATTTTAATATTATGCGTTCTAAAACACCATTCAGCGCATGCTCTTCCGTCAGAATCAGCGGGTGTAGCATGTCCCCAACCAGTTACTATGGTTCTTATATGGGCACTTTCTACATTATTTCCTATTTGTAATGATTTTATTAAATCAAACTTATCTAAATCAATCTCTGTATTCCCATTTAACCCACCATAAGGAACACCACCTAAGGAATTTCCATTATGCTGAATAATTCTAGATACTTTGTAATATTTATAATCAGGTGTACCCGGTATAAAATCAAACTCTAGTGATACTATCCATCCAGAGCCAACCCAAGTTTCAACAAAAATTCTAAGCTCAACATTTCCCTCCAATAAATCTTTAAAATCTGTTACATCAAACTCAAGTCCTCTAGTAAGTTTATTATTATCAACACCGTAAGGGGTAATGTGACGACCTATCTCAAACCACTCATTTGTAATTTTATCTCTTACCATTATATTGGCATATCTGTCCCAAGGATCGCAACCCCCAGACGGACAATCCAATCTTAAATACATTTTAATAATTTCAATATCACTTGTATCATTGTGTAAATCAAAACTTTGAACCGACGATTGACCATGCCCTCCCCCCCAAGCAATTCTTTGGTTCGAGAAAGCTCTGTAATTATACCTAAATTGAGATGCTGTTCCTGCTAAACTTACATTTGCATTTCCAGCTCCTGGACTTTCAAACAAAATACTTCCATTCAAATTTCCTAACTCAGAGGGGGAAAATCTCACAAAAATATTGCTTGAGGAAGAACCATTAATTGATATAGAATTTGAAAAATTAATATTATCCGAGGATACTTCAAAATCACCGGAGACAGTAATTGTAATACTTGAATCCAGGTTGTTAGGGTTTACATTAACAGTTTGTGCCGCTGATTTTTTGGTAACCATCGTATCTGAGAAATCAATTGATGATGGATTTACTATGATTGACTTGCTAACAACATTTTGATTACTTGAATCACCACCATCTTTACTACAATAAACAAATACAAAAGCCATTAAGACTAGAGTTATTGGTTTAATTATTTTTAGATTTATGTTCTTAAACATCATTAATTATTTTTTAAAATTATCTTTTTTTTCATCAAATACATAGTCAATTACTTGCTGATGTCTTCTTTTAAACCTAACAGAACTACCAGATGCTGGAGAACTATAGAATCGTCTAGATGCAACTCTAAATGATTTTGCAAAATCCAAATGCATTAATACGTGTCCCCATGCACCCATATTTCTTGGCTCTTCTTGTGCCCACACAACATCTTTTGAATCGTATTTATTAATTAATTTTTTAATGGATTCGATGGGCAGAGGAAACAATTGTTCTATTCTAACGATCGCAACATTTTTTATCTGATTATTTTCCCTAAAATCAATTAAATCATAAAAAAACTTACCACTGCAAAAGACAAGTTTTTCAGGGCTTTCAATATTTTCATCATCAATTACAGGGTTAAACTTACCATCAATTAAATCATATTTTGACGATATAACTTTTGGGTTTCTTAAAAGACTTTTAGGTGTCATTAAAACCAGTGGCTTTCTATATTTTGTAATAACTTGTCTTCTTAGGAGATGAAATAAATTCGCTGGTGTTGTACAGTTTGCAACAAACATATTGTCCTTGGCACACAATTGAAGGTACCTTTCAAGTCTTGCAGATGAGTGTTCTGCACCCTGACCTTCATATCCGTGCGGAAGCATCAAAATTAATCCGTTTTGAAGTTTCCATTTATCTTCAGCTGAAGATAAATATTGATCGATCATTATTTGTGCTCCGTTACTAAAGTCTCCAAATTGTGCTTCCCATATTGTTAAGGTTTGAGGTGAAGCAAGTGCATAGCCATATTCATAACCCATTACACCATATTCTGATAATGAAGAATTATATATTTCAAACGTACCTTGGTCTTCAGATATATTGTTTAATGGTACATATTCATCCTCAGATTTTTCCTTTTTAAGAATGGCATGTCTGTGAGAAAAAGTTCCCCTTTCAACATCTTGACCAGAAATTCTTACGTTATAACCCTCTTTCAAAACAGTACCATAGGCAAGTGTTTCAGCTATTGCCCAATCTACCTTGTCCTCTATAAAATACATTGTCTTTCTATCTGACATTAATTTTGAAATTTTTCTTAAATATTGATCAGGGCTATTTAGCTCAAACAAACTTTCTGAAACTTCATCCAAATCTTTTTTAGTTACACAAGTTTTGACTTTTTTCATCATGTCAGATTTCTTAACAGACTTAAACCCTTTCCATTCATGTTCCATAAAAGGGGTTATAATGGCATTTTTTTCTTTTTTAGAATCAACTAGATCTGAGTCTAACTCATTAGCATAATCCCTTTCCATTTTCTTTAATTCGGTGTCTGAGATTATATTTTCTGATATTAATTTCTGAGCATATATGTCTTTAACAGAGGGATGATTTGAAATAGATTTGTAAAGTTTTGGCTGAGTAAATCTTGGTTCATCTCCTTCATTATGACCGTATTTTCTATACCCTAATAAATCGATAAAAACATCTCTTTTATACCTCATTCTGTAATCTATAGCAAAATTTGAAGCGTGTACAACAGCTTCAGCATCATCAGCATTTACATGCAATATCGGACACAAATTTGCTTTGCCCACATCAGTACAATATGTGGATGACCTTCCATCAGCATAATTAGTGGTAAAACCTATCTGATTATTCACCACTATGTGAATGGTTCCACCAGTTTTAAAGCCTTTGAGTCTTTCCATTTGAACAACTTCATATACAACACCTTGACCAGCAATAGCTGCATCACCATGTATGATTACTGGTAGTACATTTTCAATATTTTCTTTATGATATTTATCTTGCTTTGCTCGTGTGATTCCTTGTACAACAGGTCCAACTGATTCGAGATGAGATGGATTTGGAGCCAAATTAATAAAAACATTAATTCCTGAGTCTGATTTTCTTTTTGAGGTCCACCCTA
>QOQA01000007.1 GCA_003331875.1 Cryomorphaceae bacterium
ACCGTCGTTACTATCATCATCATCACACTGTTCAACAACGATATTTGAGCTAATTAGGACAGGGAGAGGGGCTACTATTGCATTGAATGTCATATCAGAGTTAAAACAGTCTGTTTTATTACTCAAAACTCTTACATGAACGGTTTGATTAAATGCTTGTGTATTTGAAAATGGAAAAACAATACCACTATTTGCAATATTATTAGCATCATCTTGTGATAAATGAAAAGTAACCGTAAAGTCATCAGTGCTTTGATTTTGTCCCAAAATATCAACTATCAAGTTGGTAAAATCAAATGTTCCGATGAAACCATCAGTATCATCTCCTACAGAATTATCATCACATAAAATTACATCCTCAACTTGATTGGCAGTGGGAAGCGATTCTTCAACAACTAATGTAGTATCATCATTTGTGATTTGAATACAGGTATATTCATCAGTGCTAACTTCTACACGATACTTATTTCCATCCATATCAATCTGAACATCACTAATGGTTAGAGTATCAGTATTTGAACCTGAGTATAGAGTATTGTCTTCAATTTTTGTCCAGTTGTCAGGATCAGCTGCAGTTGTATAAAACCAAGAATAGATTGTATTATCATTTGTTGTTACACCAACTGTGAATTCTACTGTTGTACCGATTTCACATGCAATTGCAGATTGAGGTTGAGTTGATATTACAGGCGGTTCACCAACTTTTTGAAAATAATAAATATCTGCATTATCTTTTGCTGGTTCAGCTGATGGATCATAATCTGGGAAAATTATTTGACCTCTTGAGCTAACACCATCATTATCAATTGTAGGTATACCTTCTCCAAAAATACCATCACCATCCCCATCTTTATATCCAGCTTCAATGACATCAAAGCACCCATCGTTATCACTATCATAATCGTACATATCAAGCTCATCTAAAGAATCTGTATTTAAATTATAATCCTTAACAGTAACTACTGGTACATATATACTTTCACCAGTTGCGTTGACATTTGAATAGTTGTGAGTGAAGCTCAAACCTTCAATTTGATATGAGTAGAACTCGTAGGTTAGATTAGTTCTAGTCTTGAATTTAAATCTGATTTCGTTAGAGGTGTATTCAAGAGTTTCATCCTCATAAATACCGTCAAAATCAGTATCAATTAATAGATTGTCATCAGGGTCTAGAAGAGTTATATTTGTTGTTGAAGGTAAACTTTTCAAAACAAAATTTTCTCCGTCTATTTGTGCTACATCAATACTGGAGTCTGTAACAAGGATATTCAGCTTTTCATTGAATTCAAGTGTGTAATTCAAACTTTGATCAACACCAGCTTCAACTTGTGATTCAAAGGAGCTTTCAACTGAGCCATTAGAAATTGCATGATCATCTCTAGTTGAAACAATATTACCAGTAATAATTACAGGTATTACAGTTCCGCTGAGTAATGTGACTTCAGGATTTAGTGGGTCTTGAAAAGATATTTTACCATCACCTAATGATTCATAAAAGTTAGATATTCCATCATTATCAATATCTAAATCAATATTGTCTATTATTCCATCATTGTCAAAGTCATCAGGACATATACTAATTGGAATTTCATCAGAAACGTAGTCAATACTGGTACATGCAAGGACTCCTTTTAATCTGTATACACCCGGTTGGTTAGGCTTGAATTCTGCCGTTGTGAAATTGGTGGCTTCAAATTCTCCAGTTATTTCATTTAACTTTTGCCAAACAATACTATCAAAATTTGAAAAGTTTGTTGCTGTTATGGTAACATTAGAAGAGCCATCATTTTTAATACATGACCCAAGTGATTCAAATTCTACATCTAAATCAAAGGTTGGAGGTCTTGCAAATCCAGAATAAAATCCCCCAGTTGTAGCAGAGTAGTTGGTGTTGTAATAAGCTACATATAATTCATCATCACCACGAACTGTTATATTACCCTCTAAATTTTTAACCAGATATGTTTCGTAATTTGGATTTCCTTCAACAATGTAGGGACCTTCAGTTTGAAACTGATTGATTGGATCCCCATTAATTGTTACAGCTGAATCTTTTTTTGCAACAAAAGTAACAGCACCACCATCTTCAAATTCTTTACCAACATAATTAATTTGAAGAATGTTATCAACATCTCCTACATTGGCACAGCTGAGTGGAGGTACAAAAAACATACCTTGTCTTGCAGCTCTATTTTGATTATTTTGGCCTGTCCACACAGCACCAAGACCTTGAAATGCAAATATTTTATCCTCAGGGTTTGAGCTGTTTACATACATATTTCCACGATCAGGGTGATACTTGTCTCCCTCAATAATTACAAACTCACCGTTATCTAAAACTACTTGATTATTGTTTTCATCAAGTAGTGGCAACCCATTCACATTAATTCTAGTATTATCTTGGTCTGAAATTAAAAGTACATTTTCCCAACCGTCGTCTCCTTCACCTCTAATGAATATGTACTCATTTCCAACAAGCTCACGGCCAACAATTTGATCAATACCATAATCTTGTCCACCCTCGTCTGCAGTAAAAGAGCCAGTTCCTGAACCACTGTTAACAACTATTGGTTTATCAGACTCTATAAGGGTACCAATAATACCTTCTCGAGAATTTAACGTATTATTTTGTTCAGCTGCAACAACATATGTTTGACCGTAATCTAAAGTAACTTCAAAAGTTCCTGTAGCACCACTGAGAAGTTCAACGTCTTGTGGTACGGTAAAACTTATTTTGGTGTTATTTTCAGTCGCCATGACTGAGGCAAAGTTCATATGAGTTCCCGTTTGATTTTGTAGAGCACCAGCCCTAAACCTTGTTCCAAAACCAGAATCTCCTTTGCTAACCAAGGCACCAGCATGATATTGATTTCCATCATTTGTTGCATTTGAGTTAAACCTCACTGAAACATAGATATCACTTTCAGCTTCAATAATGAATCCTGCAAGATTTCCAGCACTTTCTGTTTCCTCCCTTCTGATAAATAAATATCCATACTCAACACCAGCAGGAGCAGCTCTTAAAACACGGCCATTGTTGTTATTAACAACTTCGGAATACATAATATCTCCATTGGCTCTTTTGATGGTAAAGGGAACATCATTGATACTGGGTGTTGATATGTAGAACCATTGATCTTCTGGTGCATTCGAATCAAAATTATTTCCACTTCTTTCGTGAGTAAGTGGCGGTATGTAGTGAATTTTACTTAGCTGTGAGAACAAGGAATTTGTAAGTAATAAAGCAAAAAATAAGGATAATATTTTAGAAATTTTTTTCAAAAAGGTTAGTAAATATAATTTAATTATTCAACGTTTTTCTCTTTAAGTTTTAAAATAGACTTTGATTGTCATTATTATTATGTGGTTCAAAAAATGAGCCAAAACATAACATCAATTCATTTGGTTATTGTAATTATAACCTTTAATATTGAATACTTATAAGCTTAAGTAAATTTATTCATTGTGAAAAACGATCGAGATAGAATTAGAGCTCTTTTATATCATTCAAAACCAAGCCCTGGTAAAATTAAAGTTATTCCATCTAAAAATTATTCTCAGCAAACTGATTTATCTCTAGCATACTCACCAGGTGTAGCCTACCCTTGTTTAGAAATTCACGAAGATTCTGAAAATGTATACAAATATACATCCAAGTCAAATTTAGTTGCTGTAATCTCCAACGGAACAGCCGTTTTAGGTTTAGGCGACATCGGTCCATTGGCATCAAAGCCAGTTATGGAAGGCAAGGGTTTATTGTTTAAGATTTTTGCTGATATAGATGTTTTTGATATTGAAATCGATACAAAGAATATAGATGAGTTTATAAATACTGTAAAAAATATAGCACCAACATTTGGAGGTATTAATTTGGAGGATATAAAGGCTCCTGAAGCTTTTGAAATTGAAAAAAGACTAGTTCATGAGCTTGATATTCCTGTAATGCATGATGATCAGCATGGAACAGCAATTATTTCCGGAGCAGCTTTAATCAATGCCCTTGAGCTTGCAGAAAAAAAGATTGACAAAGTTAAAATGGTTATATGTGGTGCAGGTGCTGCAGCTATTTCATGTGCTAAAATTTACATTGCGCTTGGATTGAAAAAACAGAATATAATAATGTTTGATAGTAAAGGGCCAATAAATATTGAACGCACTAACCTGACATCTGAAAAACAAAAGTTTATTACAAAAAATACCTCTGTCAAAAATTTGGCTGATGCAATTGATAATTCTGATGTATTCATAGGGTTGTCCAAAGCTAATATGATGACAAAAGAGATGCTTTTATCAATGGCCAAAAACCCAATTGTTTTTGCAATGGCTAACCCTGATCCTGAAATCAGCTACAAGATAGCGAAAAGAACAAGAGAGGATATTATAATTGCAACCGGAAGAAGTGATCATCCAAATCAAGTTAATAACGTTTTAGGTTTCCCTTTTATTTTTAGAGGAGCTCTCGATGTGAGAGCTTCAAAAATCAATGAAGAAATGAAAATGGCTGCTGTTTATGCCTTAGCTAAACTAGCTAAAGAGCCTGTTCCTGAAATTGTAAATATTGTTTACAAGGAAAAGAAGTTAATGTTTGGAAGAGATTATATAATTCCAAAACCTTTTGATCCAAGATTAATTTCTACTGTGCCATTGAGTGTAGCAAAAGCAGCAATTGATTCTGGTGTTGCTAAATTAAATATCGATAATTGGGATAAATACAGAAAGGGTTTGGAGCTAAGATTGGGTAATAATAATAGAATCACCAGGCTTCTAATTGCCAAGGCAAAACAAAATCCTAAGAAAATTGTCTACGTTGAAGCTGATAGACTAGATGTGTTAAAGGCTGCTCAAACAGTTTATGAAGAAGGAATAGGAATTCCAATTTTAATAGGAAGAAAAGAAAGAATTAAAAAATTAATATCTGAATTAGAACTTGAATTTTCACATGAACTAAGAATCATTGATTTGAGTATTGAAAAATCAAAAAAACTTATAAAAAAGTATGGAAAAATATTTTTTGAACAGAGAAAAGACAAGGGTTTAACATTAGGTCAAGCTGAACAATTGATGAGAAGAAGAGATTACTTTGCATCAATGATGGTAAAGTTGGGTGAGGCTGACGCATTAATTTCAGGATATTCAAGAAGTTATCCTGAAGTTGTTAAGCCAATCCTTAAGGTAATTGGTAAGGGAAAAGGAGTTCGAAAAGTAGCAGCCACTAATTTGATGATAACCAGCAAAGGTCCAATATTTTTGGCTGATACATCAATAAACATTAACCCTAAATATAATGAACTAGGGTATATAGCTAACATGGCAGCTGAAACTGCAAAAATGTTTGGATTTCAACCAGTAGTTGCAATGCTTTCATATTCAAATTTTGGATCAAGTGATCATCCAATGGCAAACAAAGTTGCATCAGCTGTTAAATTTATTAAAAGAAGTTTTCCAAACTTAGTCGTTGATGGTCCAGTTCAATCAGATTTTGCACTAAATAGAGATATGCTAAAACATAAATTTGATTTTTCAAAATTAGCTGGTCAAAAAGTAAATGTTTTAGTTTTTCCTAATTTAGACTCTGCAAATATTACATATAAAGTAATAAAAGAAATTGATGGAGCACTTTCAATTGGCCCTATTATGATGGGAATGGACAGACCAGTTCACATATTGCAATTGAAAGCTAGTGTTGATGAAATAATTAATATGTCAGCAATTGCAGTTGTTGATGCCCAATCACGAGATAATTAAAATGATTACTCATATTAAAGGACTATTAATTGAAAAAACACCTACTGAAGTTGTTGTAGAAACGAATGGGGTTGGTTATTCAATAAATATTTCGTTAAATACATTTTCACAGTTAGGCGAGGAGGACAATATTAAACTATTTACACACCAAATTATTAAAGAAGACTCCCACTCTCTTTATGGCTTTTATGAAAAGTCTGAGAGATTTCTTTTTGTAAAGCTAATTTCTGTCTCAGGAATCGGAGCCAGTACAGCAAGAACAATGTTGTCATCTTTAAATCCAAAGGAAATAATTTCTGCAATTTCAATAGGTGATGTTAGTGTTATTCAATCAATTAAAGGTATTGGTTCAAAAACTGCTCAAAGGTTAATATTAGAGTTAAAAGATAAATTAAACTTATTCCAAAACGATGATAGTATTGATTTTGTACAAAATAATTCAGTTAGTGAAGCGATATCAGCCTTGGAGGTTTTAGGCTATTCAAATAAACAAACCAATAAAGTTGTCAATCAAATTTTTAATCAAAATTCCGGTATAGATGTTGAAAGTTTAATTAAAAAGGCTTTAAACAAATTGTAAGATATTGATTGATTTTTATTCAAATACAAATAGAATATTTTTTCTAATATTATTCCCACTCTTATTCTTTTCAAATTTATTGATTGCCCAAACTACAATCACCCTAGATACACTAAATAAAACTATCTACATGGGTGATTTTAAACTAAAAAAACTCCCTGATTTTATAAATAATTATAAATATGATTCCGGATCTGATTCCTACATCTATCAACCAAAAATCGGTGATATCAATATTAAAACCCCTCTTATATTAAGCCCTAATGAGTATAGAGATCTTTACAGATCACTGATAATAAAAAATTACTTTGCGAATCAAATTAATATACTTGAGGATCCAGATCGAGAAGATGAGAAAAAAAATTTAGTCCCTAACCTATATTTAAACTCAAATTTTTTTGAGACTCTTTTTGGAGGAAATGAAATAGAGCTTTTTCCACAAGGATCAGTTGCGATAGACATTGGAGCAAGATATACTAAAAGAGACAACCCTTCAATACCTATTAGAAATCAAAGTAACATAAGTCTTGATTTTAATCAAGCATTATCACTTAGTTTAAATGGAACAATAGGCACAAAATTCAAAATCAATTCCAATTATGATTCACAATCAAATTTTGATTTCCAGAATCTTCTAAAGCTGGACTATACACCAAATGAAGATGATATTATACAAAAAGTAGAGCTTGGTAATGTTAGCATGCCAGTTAGTGGGTCACTAATTAGTGGAGCACAAAGTCTTTTTGGATTTAAGACACAACTCAAATTAGGTAACACAACAATAGATGCGGTAATTGCTGAGCAAAGATCTCAGTCAAGTACATTGAATACTTCATCTGGTGGATCTATAAGTGAATTTTCTTTTTTCCCATTAGATTATGAAAGCAATAAACATTTTTTTCTTGCTCATTACTTTAAATTAAATTATGATAATTTTCTAAACAATTACCCCTATATAAATTCTCCAATCAATATAACTAGAATTGAAGTTTGGATAACCAATAGGAGTTCCGAAACAGATGATGTGAGAAACTTGATTGCATTTCAAGATTTGGGAGAAAATTTTCCAGAATTTACTTCAATTGATGATTTTGCAAATGATTTTTTTGTTGGAAATATTAATCAAAACCCAGATAATTCACTAAATAATTTTGACCCTAAAAATATTGGTCAAAATTTTTTAAATGACCAAATAAGAAATATTTCAACGGTAACAAGTGGATTTACCAACTATAGTAATTTAATAAATGAAGGCTCTGATTATGAGGTTTTAGAAAATGCGAGAAAATTACAAGACAGTGAATATGAATTTAATACTAAGCTAGGTTACATATCATTATATCAACCACTTGAAAACGATGAAGTTATAGCAGTTGCTTTCCAGTATACAATAAATGGAAATGTTTATCAAGTAGGTGAGTTTTCAAATGAAGGTGATTTTTCATCTACAATTACTAATCAATCAGTAAGCACAAATAATTTAGTCCTTAAGATGTTGAAAGGTACAATCACAAATGTTCAACAGCCAGTGTGGAAACTTATGATGAAAAATATATATAATCTTGGAACATATGAATTTAGTTCATCTGACTTTAAGCTTGATATTTTTTATTCTAACCCTTCACCACTAAACTATTTACAACCATTTGATGAGTCATCTTGGCCACAAAACCTTGATAAGGTTAGATTATTAAATGTTTTTGATTTGGACAAATTAGACTCTAATGGGAACTTGAGTGACGGTGGAGATGGTTTTTTTGATGTTGTTGATGGGGTGACAGTAAATAAAAGCAATGGATTGTTAATATTTCCGAATACAGAACCATTTGGTGAGTTTATTTTTGAAAAACTAAGGAGCAGTCCTGGTGAAAACTACAGTGATGTCTCAAGTTATAATGATAATCAATTAAAATATGTTTATAATGAGTTGTATTCTTTGGGAAAGACTAATGCAGAAAAGTATGTTGAAAAAAATAAATTCAACATGAGAGGGAAATATAAAGCTGGTGATGAAAGTCAATCCATATCAACTGGTGAATACAATATACCTAATGGTTCTGTAGTTGTGACTGCTGGCGGTCGTGTATTACAGGAAGGAGTTGACTACTTAGTTAATTATCAAACAGGAGATGTCCAAATTTTGAATGAGTCCCTAAAAAACTCCAATATACCAATTGAAATTTCAATCGAAAGTAATTCTTTTTTTTCTCAACAAAAAAGAAGATTTACAGGTATTAATTTTGAACATATTTTTAGTGAAAAATTAAAATTTGGCGGTTCATTGATTAATTTGAGTGAAAAATCTATTACTAGAAAATCAAACTATGGTTTTGAGCCTGTTAATAATACTGCTTTTGGTTTAAACTTTAGCTATTTTTCTGAAGTCCCTATACTAACTAGCTTGATCAATAAGCTCCCAAATATTAATACTGATGTTGTATCAAATATCTCAGTTAGATCAGAATTTGCTTATTTAAAATCCTCTAAGCCTAGAAGCTCTGGATATGATAATTTATCAAGTGTTTATCTAGATGATTTTGAGGGTACCCAAAATAAATTGGACTTGAGAGACTACTTGTCTTGGAAATTATCTAGTGTTCCAGTTGGGTTTAAGGGATATGATTTTGGAAATAACGATATTAGATCAGGTTTCAATAGGGCCAAACTATCTTGGTACACAATTGATCCAATTTTTTATGGATCTAGGAAACCTAATGATATTGACAATAATGAAATATCAAAAAATTCTTCAAGAAGAATATATATAGATGAAATATTCCCACAAGTTGATTTGTATCAAGGTGAGTCAAGAGTTCAAACAACCTTAGATTTAACATACTACCCAACTGAAAAAGGACCGTACAATAACAATATTGTTGAAAATTTCAATGAAAGTATTAATGAAAATTGGGCTGGAATTTTTAGGAAAATAAATACCACAAATTTTCAGAAATCTAATGTCGAATATATCCAATTTTGGATTTTAGATAATTTTTCGGAGGATTTATCCGATGGTGAAGTAGGAGAGTTAGTTTTTCACTTAGGTAATATTTCTGAGGATATTTTACCTGATGGAAAAAAACAATATGAGAACGGGTTACCTATTGATGAATCCGATATTTTTCAATCATCTGTTTGGGGAAATACTCCCTCAACTCAATCAATTATATATGCATTCAATAATATTGAGTCTCAGCGTGAAAAACAAGATTTAGGTTATGATGGTTTAAATGATACTGATGAAATAGACTATTACACTAATGGAAATATTGATGATCCATCAGGTGATAATTATGAGTATTATCTTCAAAGAAATGGTTCAATAACAAATAGGTATAAAAATTACAACGGCACACAAGGAAACTCCCCACCCCAAACAACATCAAATTTAAGAGGCTCAACTAACTTGCCCGACGTGGAGGATGTTAATAATGACAATACCATGAATAGAATTAATAGCTATTTTGAGTATCGAATCCCTGTCAGAAGGTTTAATACAAAGGAAAATAATCCTTTTATTTCAGATATTAGAGAAAACACTAATGTTCAGTTGGCTAATGGCAGTACGACTAACTCCCGCTGGTTACAATTTAAAATTCCCATATTCCCTGAATATTACGAGGGTACCCGTTTCTCCAATTATTTTGAAAGAGTCAATGGTATTTCAGATTTAAAATCAATAAGGTTTATCAGAATGGTTTTAAATGGATTTCAATCCCAAACAACATTAAGATTCGCAACTTTAGATCTTATAAAAACAGATTGGAAAAGATATACTAGAAATCTTAATAATGAAAATATATTAAACAACGAAACGAATTTTGAGATTGGGTCAGTAAATATTTTAGATAATGAAAATAGAAAACCCATTAACTATATTTTACCCCCCGGTGTTGAAAGAGAAGAGTTATTTAATAATAATTCAATAATTAGACAAAACGAACAGTCGTTGACCCTTAAGGTTCAAAATTTAAAATCAAAAGATTCGAGAGCAGTATACAAAAATATTGATGTGGACCTTAGGCATTATAAAAAAATAAAAATGTTTGTTCATGCCGAATCTCTTATTAATGAATTTCCATTACCAGGATCTCAGTCTGATGCTGAATATGATAAAAGGTTAGTCGCATTTCTTCGGATAGGTGATGATGTTGATAATAATTTTTATCAAGTTGAGGTTCCATTAAAACCAACAAGTTTTAATCAAAGCGAATCATCAAGGTTTTCATCAGAAGATGTTTGGAACACAGATGAAAATTCAATTGATTTTGATCTTGAAAAATTACTGAAAATTAAATTAAAAATTATAGAGGATAAAATTAATATTTCTGAGACAATATACTTCGATGAGGATTTGAACTTAATTGATGAGTTTTCACCAATTAGTTCATTACCAGGTGAAAAAAAATATAAATTTTCAATTAAGGGTAACCCATCTCTTGCTAGAATTAGAACAATCAGCTTGGGCTTAAAAAACCCTTCAACAAATATTGGGGATATTCTTTCAGGTGAAGTTTGGTTTAATGAGTTAAGGCTTTCTGATATCAAATTAGAAGGTGGATGGGCTGCTGTTGGAAATATTGATGCAAATCTTGCCGACTTTGCAGATATATCATTTAGTGGTAGAATATCATCAGCTGGATTTGGATCAATTGATAAGTCTCCAAATGAAGTAAATAATGACAACTACAGTCAGTACAACTTTATTTCAAACGTAAACGCAGGACAAATTCTGCCACCTAAATGGGGTGTGCAAATTCCAATAAGTTATACATTTTCAAAAGAAATTACTAAGCCTAAATATGATGGATACTACAGTGATCTAACATTGGATGAGGTTATCTCTGCTTCTCAAAATAAAGATTCAGTTAGAAATCAATCGAGTGTGATATCTAAATCCAAAAGCTTTAGTGTTCTTGGCTTATCAAAAAGAAAAATAAATCAGTCAAAAAAACATTTTTATGATATTGAGAACTTCAATTTCTCGTACGCTTACAATGAAACTGATTATGTTGATTTTGAAACGGATTTTAATAATAAAAAGATGGTACGAGCAAATGGGACTTACTCTTATAACTTCAATAGCGAGCCAATTTTTATTTTCAAAAAATTGTTAGGTACTTCGAAAAGTAAATACTTAGATTTTATTAAAAATATTAATATTAATCCACTACCAAACAACCTATCATTTTCTGGGAATTTTGATCGACTACTGAACAAACAAAAATTTAGAGAAATAAATTATTCAGGAATATCTTCAAACAATCAAATTCCAATTCCTCTACTTGTACAGGCAAATTATTTTTTTAGGTGGTCTATGGCAGTTTCTCATAATTTGACCAACTCTTTAAATCTAAATTACAACGCAACCAATGATAACATAATAGATGTCAATAACCTATTAGGATCTGATTTAAGTAGGTCTGAATTAAGTCTATTTGATAATTTTTTAAATATAGGAGAGGCAAATTATTTCAATCAAAGTTTGACATTAAATTATACTTTACCCTTTTCAAGTATTCCATACCTTGATTTTGTTCAGTCATCCTATACTTACTCAGGTAATTTTAATTGGCAAACTGGTTCTGATATTTTAAATAATATAATCGATGCAAATGGGGTCGTTTTAGGTAACATAAGTACTATTCAAAATTCAAATAATCAATCTGTTGTTGCTAGTTTAAACTTTGATAAATTTTATAGAAATTTCAAATTTTTAAATAAAAAGAATAACTTCTTTGAAATACTCAAAAGCTTAAAAAGAGTAAGGTTAAATTATACTGAAAACTCTGGAAAAGTAATACCAGGATATGTACCGTCAATCGGTTTTTTTGGCACTTTAAAACCATCATTTGGTTTTATTTTTGGAAATCAAAGTAATGTAAGATATGAGTTAGCAAAGAAGGGTTATCTCACAAACTTTAGCGGTTTTAATGAACAATTTCAGCAGATTTTTAACTCAAAATTTGAAATGGCAGCCGAAATACAACTATTAAAAAATCTTAAAATTGATTTGAATGCAAATAGAAATTATTCAAATAATTACTCCGAAAACTTCAGAGTTAACAACAACAGCTATGAAATATTAAATCCGAACTTTTATGGAAATTTTTCTATTTCATCTAATATGTTAAAAACCTCTTTTGATAAGAAATCAATTGATCAATCTGATTCATTTAATAATATGAAAGAGAATCTGAAAATAATTTCACTCAGATTAATTAATCAAAAGGGAATTAATAATATCGAATTTGATGTTCAAGGATACCCCATAGGGTTTAGTAAAAATAGTCAAGAAGTTTTAGTGCCGGCATTTATATCTGCTTACACTGGGAATAGTGCTAGTACTGTAGGTTTAAATCCAATCACCGATAAACCAAAGATCAATTGGAGTATTCAATACGATGGTTTATCAGAAGGTCTTAAAGATATATTTTCAAGGATATCGTTGAGGCACTCTTACAGATCAAACTTCACAATTAATAATTTTCAATCCAACTTAAATTATTCTGAAAATTCTTATAACTCAGTTGGAGATTATGAATCAAAAATATTTTTTTCGAATATAAATTTAGTTGAGCAATTCAACCCTCTTATAAGTCTTGACCTTGAGTTTAAAAATTCATTAAGACTGTCGTTTGATGTAATCAAGGATAGAGCTGCTTCTTTAAGCTTAGCAAATAATTTAATTACAGAATCCTGGGGTGATGAATATTCGATTGGTATTGGATATAGGGCTAGAAACCTAAAATTATGGTCAAGGTTTGCCTCCGCTGGTAATAGATTTATTGGTGATCTTAATACAAAGTTGGATTTTAATATTAGAAAAAATATGACAGTAATAAGAAACTTAAATATTGATGACAATAAAGTTTCAGCTGGCCAGTCAGTATTTTCATTAAGAATTAGTGCAGACTATGCTTTAAATAGAAACTTTTCTACAATTTTCTTCTATGATCATTTATTTTCTAAATATGAAATATCCACAGCCTTTCCACAAACAAACATAAGATCAGGTTTCACACTCAGATATAATTTTGGCAATTAGTTATTGTAAATTACTGAGTAAATTATAAATTAGAGTAATGGAAGTAAAAGAAAACCTAAGTTACACTAATGATCACGAATGGATCAAGATTGAAGGAAATATAGCCTCAGTGGGAATAACTGATTTTGCTCAAAGTGAATTGGGGGATATTGTTTTTATTGAGGTTGAAACAATTGGCGAAAACTTAAATAAAAATGAGGTTTTTGGTACCGTCGAAGCTGTGAAAACTGTTTCTGATTTATTTATTCCTGTTTCAGGAAAAGTTTTGGAGTTTAATAATGCGCTTGAAGATAATCCCGAACTAGTCAACGATTCCCCATATGATGACGGTTGGATTGTTAAAATAGAAATTTCAAACACTAATGAGATTGCAGGTTTATTGGACAGCGAAGCATACAAGTCTCTAATTGGTCAATAATTTTGAGAATATTTACTTGGCTTTACACCATTACAGTTTTGGTTTTATTTCTTTATCCATTTTCTTCCACCAAAAATTTAAATCCAATTTTAACTGATAAACTAATTCATTTTTTTGTATTTACGCTTTTTACAATTTTGTGGTTTCTCAGTTACGCAAACAAAAAAAATTATATACTAATTTTAATTTTAATTGCCGTTTTCTCTTCTTTGGTAGAGTTATTACAATTTATTTCACCTTATGGAAGGTCATTCAGTCTTTTGGATATACTATCAAATATATTTGGAATTATATTTGGTTTTTTTATTTTGGTATCATTGAAAAAAAAATTATTTTAGCCCGTTATGAGGCCAAAAAAAAATTCTAGTGCTGATTTAAATAAAAAAAGCTCATTCTATCTAGCAATTGGACTATTCTTGGTTTTATTGATCTCATGGAGAGCCATAGAGTGGAAAAATTATGATGATGACGGTTATGGTTACATAGCACTTAATGTGGATGAAGATGATGATGAAGAAATACCTATAACTGAACAAATAAAAACTCCACCACCACCACCTCCGCCCCCTGCACCTGAAATTATTGAAGTTGTTGAAGATGAAGAAGAAATTGAGGAAACTATTATTGAATCTACTGAAACTGATCAAGAGGAAATTGTTGAAGAAGTAGAAGTTATGGAGGAAGATTTTGATATTGATGTACCTTTTGCAATTATCGAGGATGTTCCATTATTCCCAGGTTGTGAAAGAGTTCCAAAATCACAAAGAAGATCTTGTTTTCAAACTAACATTCAAAATCATATTAATAAAAATTTTAGATACCCAGAGATTGCCCAAGAAATGGGTATTCAGGGAAGGGTATTTGTACAGTTTATCATTGATAAAGATGGCTCCATTGTGGGAATCAGGACAAGAGGTCCTGACAAAAACCTGGAAAAAGAAGCTCAACGAATAATTGGTAAGCTTCCAACTATGACACCTGGAAAACAAAGGGGTAGACCAGTGAGGGTTCCATTTAGCATACCCATTACATTTAAGCTTCAATAATTTTATTGTTTATTCTTTTATCTAGTTTAAATTTGCAAAAAATTTAAATGACTTTCAGCTCCAAGATATTCCTGTCTTTAACTAAATCCAGATTAGCCGTGAGTGTAGTTTTTTCTGCACTTGCAGGTTATATTATAGCAGCCGATAACTTAAATTTTTTAAATATTTTTTTATTGTTAGTTGGAGGATATTGTATTGTAGGTGCTTCAAATTCATTTAATCAAATTATTGAAAAAGATAAAGATTCAATGATGGACAGAACAAAGAATAGACCTTTACCAAAAGATCATATTTCAAAATCAAATGCATTTTGGATTTCTGTTTTTTTGACTTTGGCAGGCCTGCTTTGTTTATATTTAATTAATTACAAAACAGCATTTTTTGCAGCACTTTCTGTTTTTCTCTATACATGTGTTTACACCCCTCTAAAACCAATAACACCTCTTTCAGTTTTTGTCGGAGCAATTCCAGGGGCAATCCCCTTTATGCTTGGTTGGGTCGCTGCGACTAACCAGTTTGGAATAGAGCCTGGTACTCTTTTTATGATCCAATTTTTTTGGCAGTTTCCTCACTTTTGGTCTTTAGGCTGGATGTTGGATGATGATTATAAAAAAGCAGGATTTGTAATGTTGCCAACTGGAAAACGAGACAAGAAAACAGCTTTACAGATAATACTATACATAATTTGGATGATAATTATTTCTATTTTTCCAGCTACTGGATTAACAGGACTCCTTTATTTATCAATCGAATCTGCGATAATTATTTTTATTCTTGGGTTAATTATGCTTTTTATGGGTATTAATTTATACAATGGAATGAATATTGTATCTGCCAAAAGGTTATTTATTTATACCATATTTTATCTAACATTAGTTCAGTTAATTTATATAGTTGATAAGTTCTTATGATTGAAAATGTAAAACAACAAAAATTAGCTAAGGCAAAAAAGATGATGCTATTATTCGGCTTGTTAAGTATAACGATGACATTTGCTGGACTTACTAGTGCTTATATTGTTAGTAAGGGCAGACCGGACTGGACTATGGACTTTAACTTACCGTCTGAATTCTTTTATAGTACTTTTATCATTGTATTAAGTAGCTTAACCCTTTTAATATCAAAACGAAAACTCACCAGTGGAAAATCTATAAATAGTGTTTTTAATTGGACTTTATCCACATTCATCTTAGGCTTAATATTTATTGTTTTTCAGTTTATAGGTTTTAATAATATTATTGACCAGGGATACTATTTTGCAGGTGCACAAAGTGCAATTAAAACCTCATTTATTTATGTTTTGTCATTTTTACATACTGTTCATTTAGTAGCTGGGCTTATTGTCTTATCTGTTATAATGGTCAATATTAAAAAAGGTAAATATGTCAAAAATAATCTAGGATTTAATTTAGGCTCAAACTTTTGGCATTATCTAGATTTTTTGTGGCTTTATTTGTTTTCCTTTTTCTATTTTTTTGGATAAAATTTTTTTAATTTTATAACAAATTTAAAACTAATGAGTTCTTCAATTTCCTCCTCGGAAATTCAAAACAATTGGGATGGCGGTTCAAAACCACTTGATGCTAGTTATGGAAAGCTCATGATGTGGTTTTTTATTGTCTCAGATGCCCTCACATTTACAGGATTTCTAGTTGCTTATGGTTTCTCTAGATTCAAGAATATAGACTCATGGCCAATCGCTGATGAGGTTTTTCATCACTTTCCTTTTTTGCATGGTGTTGACGCCCCGATGTATTATGTAGCATTGATGACCTTTATACTGATTTTTTCATCCGTAACGATGGTGCTTGCAGTTGATGCTGGTCATAACAATAATAAAAATAAAGTAGCAGTTTATATGTTATTGACAATTATTGGTGGTGCTATTTTTGTAGGTTCACAAGCCTGGGAGTGGGTAAATTTCATAAAAGGAGAATATGGTGCTTTAGAGACAAAGGGTGGTCAAATTATACAGTTTGTTGATTCAAATAATTCTAATAAAAGAATTGCATTAAAAGATTTTGCTGTAGAAATACCAGAGTACCGCGAAAAACACCAAAAAAATAATGGTTTATGGTATCGCACAGAATCTTCTCTACCTTCATATTCTGTAGAAGAGGTTAATCAGGGTTTTGCGGCTAATAAAAACATTCTAGTTAAATCTGAAAAAATTGATGAAACAGGTCATAAAATTATTCTATCTCGAGAGGAGTCAGAGCAGAAGGTGTCTCAGGCAGTTTTTGTTGTTGAAGGAGCAAACCTTATAAGAAATGAGTATGGTAATAGATTGTTTGCTGATTTTTTCTTCTTCATAACAGGTTTTCATGGTTTTCACGTATTCTCAGGGGTTGTTATCAATATCATAATTTTTATAAATGTTCTACTAGGTACATATGAAAAAAGAGGCCATTACGAAATGGTAGAAAAAGTAGGGTTATATTGGCATTTCGTTGACCTAGTTTGGGTTTTTGTTTTTACATTTTTTTATTTGGTTTAATTATGGGACAAGACAATCATCACAAGTTAGAAATTTTTAGGGGTATGATTAAGTTCAAATCTAATGTCCAAAAAATTTGGGGAGTACTAATTTTTCTTTCAATTGTAACTGCTGTAGAGGTTGCATTGGGAATCATCAAACCACAGGTTTTAATGAATACATTTCTCTCTATGAAATTAATTAACTGGATTTTTGTAATTCTTACACTTGTTAAGGCATATTATATTACCTGGGATTTTATGCATATGAGAGATGAAACATTTGGTTTACAAGCCTCAGTTGTTATTACTTTAATATTTTTAATAGCATACGCTGCTTTTATATTTCTCGTTGAGGGTAATTACATTTACGATGTAATGTACGAAAGCTTCGTTAGTTGGAACTTTTAATAGTATCTCATTGAAAAAGTATTTTGTTCTTACAATCCTTTTCGTATTGCCTCTTGTAGCGTATTTGTTTTTTGCCTCGGGAATAAATAATTTTGCTAAACTTCCAATATTAGAAAAAGACGTTTTAAATGTCAATACATTCTCCGAACAAACTTTTGATAAAAAAATCTCAATTTTAATTTTTCTTGGCAATAATATTGAGATTAAAAAGGGCGATATATTAAACCTTAATCAAAAAATTTATAAAAGATTTTATGAGTTTAACGATTTTCAATTCATTGCTTTAGGTCCAACTGAAATTAAAAAGCAAATAGAGGATTTGGTTGGTCAATTAAGCACTGGTACAAATACAGAAATGACAAAATGGTTTTTTTTATTTCAGGATTCTGAAGACACAAAAGATATTTTTAAAAGTTTAAATACAAATCTAGAACTTGATAAATTTGGTGGTTCTCCCTACGTTTTTATAATTGATAAAAACGGTTTCCTTCGTGGACGAAACGATTTAGATGGCATAAAGTTTGGATACGATATACGTTCTGTTGCTGAATTAAATAATTATATGGTAGATGATATTAAAATTATCTTAGCTGAATACAGACTTGCTTTAAAAAAGAATAATATTTTTAATAACTAGTGAAAAAAAATCTTGCTATAGCATCCTTCATAATTATTATTGTTTTTGGATTTATTTTTTTACCAAAAATTTATAATCGTTTAAAAAATGAAACTGTTATAGATTCTAGTAGAACAAAAGAAGTCAGTAATGATTCCAAATTAGCTTATGTTAAATTAAATGGAGAAGCTCGAAGAGTCCCAGATTTTATATTTAAGAATCAAGATAATTTATACGTATCCAACGAAGATTACAATGGTAAAGTTTATGTTGCTGAGTTTTTTTTCACTACATGCCCCTCAATATGTATTGAAATGAATCAAAATATGAGGATATTAGATGAAGAGTTTGGGGATAGGAGTGATTTTGGTATTGCTTCATTTACTATTGATCCAATTAATGACACTCCAGTTGTCCTAAAAGAGTATGCTGAAAGATTAAAGGTTAAGTCAAAAAATTGGCACTTTTTAACAGGAGCTGTTGATTCTGTGTATGAATTATCAAACAGTGGGTTTAATATTTTTTCAGCTGTAAATCCAGCTGTAGCAGGTGGTTTTGAACATCAAGGGTTTTTTGCATTAATTGATAAAAATGGATACATTCGCTCTCGAAGAGATAGTAACGGCAATCCGATTGTTTATTATTTAGGAATTACGTCAGTTGGAAATAAATTTCAAGGTATTGATATGATTAAAGAAGATATTAAAATATTATTAGAAAATGGCTAAGGTAAATAAGCTTTATAACATATTGATCTGGATTGTTTCTGCAGTGGTTCCAATTGTTGTTGCGCTATTGTTGTTTACAAAGTGGGATCAAAACAAACTAATCTTTGATATGCGAATTCCGAACAACGATCCAATTATTCTACTTGATAATTTACCCTTTATTGAGCCGTTAACTTTTTTACCACCAGTTTATGCCTTAATAAACGGATTGACTGCCGTGTTATTAATAACTGCCGTCTATTATATTAAGAATGGTAATCGAAAAGTTCATGAATGCTTAATAAAAGTGTGCATTTCACTATCATTAATGTTTTTAGTAATGTACATAGCTTATCACATGACAACAGATCCAACTCCATTTGGTGGAGAAGGGTTCATTGCATATACCTATTACTTTATTTTGATTACACATATTATATTGTCTGTGGCTGTTATTCCCCTAGTCTTGACTAGTTACAGCAGAGCTGTTCAGGCAAACTTTAAATTACATAAAAAAATTGCTAAAGTAACTTTCCCCATTTGGTTATATGTTGCTATAACTGGTGTTGTTGTTTATTTAATGATATCTCCATACTACTAATGCTTAAGTCAATACAATGTTCTATGTGTAAAGCTGTTTTAGAATCTGGAGCTGATGAAAAAACCGCTGAAAGTTTAAACGATGGCATTATATACCTGATGGCTATTCCTTATGTTCTTGCTGCACTTACGGCTTACATTATATACATTAAATTTTTCAAAAAAAAATAAACCTTCTTAGTTTAAGTTTGTCTTAAATCAGTAAAAATCAAGGTATTTATTGATTTAAATTCTTAATTTTGCCACCTTACATTATGCCATCAAACACATCAATTAGATCCAAAGCTTGGAACAACTTAAAGCAAGATTTAGGTGTTGCAGTTGGTGCAATAATTCTATTTTTTATTGTATCAATCGCAATCAGCTCACTACCCTTTATTGGTTTTTTATTTCAAATATTTCTTACTGGTGCGTTATATGTTGGTTACTGTCTCTTTTTTTTAAAAATTGCACGTAATGAAAAAGCAGAGATCGAAGATTTATTTATGCCTTTTAAATCAAAAAAAATGATAATTGACTCAATTATTACTTATCTAGTAAGTGGTTTTATAATTACCGTTATTTTTATCATTTGTGTAGTATTTTGGGCATTTGTGATGTTTGGCGGTTTTGAACCAGTTGGCTCATTGATAGAAATGTTCAATTCGTTTATGAATTCACTTAATCAAGCTGGCTCTGAAGTTTACTCATATGATTATAATTACAGCATCGACCCTGAGCTTGCAAGCTTTAGTGCAAGTTCCTTGTTTTTTTCTTTTCTCTTTATTGTTTTACTGCCTTGTACTATTGTTGGTTTAGGTATTTCACAGGCCTATTACTTATTGGCGGATGGCAAACCAAAAAATGGTTTAGAAGCCATTACAATGAGTTGGAGTTTGATGCACACAAATAAGATAAAATTTTTACTTCTTCAGCTTAGCTTTATTGGTTGGATTATACTTAGTATTTTCACACTCTTTTTTGGATTTTTGATTTTAGCTCCATATATATCAACATCCTATGCTACCTTTTACGATAATTTGGAAATCAAAATTTTAAATGATTAACATTAAGGATTTACATAAATCTTATAATATGGGATCTAATTCCCTTCACGTTCTTAAAGGAATAAATTTTTCTGTCAGTGAGGGAGAATTGGTTGCGATAATGGGCTCATCTGGTTCAGGTAAATCAACTCTATTAAACATTATTGGAATGTTGGATAATTATGATAAGGGTTCGTATGAGCTTGATAGCATTTTAATTAAAGATTTGGACGAAACAAAAGCTGCTAATTACAGAAATAAATTCCTGGGCTTTGTTTTTCAATCGTTCAATTTGATTAATTATAAATCAGCAGTTGATAATGTTATACTCCCGTTGTACTATCAGGGAATAAAAAGAAAAGAAAGAGAAAAAACAGCACTCGATTATTTAGATAATGTTGGTCTAAAGAATTGGGCATCTCACTTACCCAGTGAGTTATCAGGTGGTCAAAAGCAAAGAGTAGCAATTGCTAGGGCAATGGTCTCAAAACCCAAAGTTTTATTAGCTGATGAACCCACAGGGGCACTAGATTCCAACACATCTACAGAAGTAATGTCTCTAATTCAAAAAATTAATAACTCTGGTAAAACAATTCTAGTAGTTACTCATGAGGAAGACATTGCTAAGATGTGTAAAAGAATTGTCAAGCTTAAAGACGGTATAATAGTCGAGGATAAAAAAATAAATCAAAAAGTTTTATAAATGTTTGATCAAGATCGCTGGATAGAGATTTTTGAAACTATAAAAAAAAATAAATTAAGAACCTTTTTGGCTGGCTTTACTGTTGCTCTTGGCATTTTTATTTTCATCATGCTATTTGGTCTTGCCAACGGTCTAGAAAATACATTCGAAAAGTATTTTAAAGACGATCAATTGAATACGATATGGATTAATGGAAGTAGAACATCCAAGCCATACGCTGGTTATGAATCAAATAGAAGAATTAGGTTTAAAAATGAAGACTTGGAAGACATTCAAAATAAATTTGATTTTTTTATAAATGGAATTACACCAAGGATTACTATTTCAAGTGAGGTGGGATATGGATTAAAATCAAACAATTACACTGTCAGGGGAGTAGGTCCACACCATCAGTTCAATGAAATGACAGTTATTATGGACGGTAGATATATAAATGAGGCGGATATTTTTAACAAAGAAAGAAATGTTGTAATTGGAAGACTTGTAAAGCAAGATTTATTTGGAAATGCAGATCCAATCGGGAAATTTGTAAATGGGGGAGGGAGATCTTGGAAAGTTATTGGAGTTTTTCAGGACGATGGAGGAGATAATGAGGAAAGAATGATCTATTGTTCTTACACAACACTTCAATCAATTTTGAAAAGTTCAGATGAGGTTGACCAAATTATAGTATCATACAATCCAGATATTGGTTATGATGGCGCAATTGAATTTGAAAAAAATATTAAAAAATATTTAAAGAGTAAAAAAAAGATTGACCCTAATGACCCAAAAGGAATCTCTGTTAGAAGCGCCTCCAATGATATGCAACAAAATGAACAATTTTCAGACGCCTTAAATTATATGATAATTTTTATTGGAATAGGAACTTTGTTTGCAGGAATAATTGGAATTTCTAATATTATGGTTTTTGTAATTAAAGAGAGAAACAAGGAATTTGGAATAAGAAAAGCTATTGGGGCTACCCCAAATTCTATAATTGCACTTGTTTTACAAGAATCAATTTTTATAACCACGATTTCAGGCTATGTGGGACTTTTTTTTGGCGTGCTACTTCTTTCATCCATTGGAGATAAATTAGAAAAAACATACTTTATTACCGACCCATATGTTGATTTTAATTTTGCTATTATTGCAACACTTATGTTAGTGTTTTTTGGAGCATTAGCTGGATATCTTCCAGCTAAGAAAGCTGCAATGATCAAACCAATTAAAGCATTAAATGAAAAATAAATGAAAGAGTTATTTGAGAAAGATACATGGCAAGAAATATTTGGATCTATCAGTAAAAATAGGGTTAGAACTGCAATCACCATGATTGGAGTTTTGTGGGGAATCTTTATTTTCATTACCCTCTCGGGAACTGCTAAAGGTTTAGATAACGGATTCGAAAAAGCTTTTGCATCAATTTCATCCAATAGTTTATTTGTGTGGGGTCAATATACATCACTTCCATATAAAGGATACAAGGCTCGTAGAGGTATTCGACTTAAAGTTGGAGATGTTGAAATAATTAAAAAAAGAGTTCCAGAAATTGAATTTATTGCACCAAGAAATGTGAGAGGTGTTTTTGGATCTTCAGGCGGTAATGTAGTTCGCGGATCAAAGACAGGTACTTATGCCATTTACGGAGAATATCCAGAATATATTAAGATTGCAACATCAAAAGTTTATGATGGAGGGAGGTTTATAAATGAAAACGATATGACTTTTTTAAGAAAAGTATGTGTAATAGGAGAGAGAACGTTAAAAGAGCTTTTTGAAAAAGGTGAAAAACCCATTGGTAAATATATTGCTATTAATAGTATTACATTTAAAGTAATTGGTGTTCACAAATTCGTACAAGGAGGTGGATTCGGAGATGATGGTGATATATACATTCCTTTTGTGACTTTTAAGGATTTATTTAACTCTGGAGATAATGTAGGTTTCTTTATGATGTCTGCTTATAAAGATGCTGATGTTGTAAAAGTTGAAAAGGAAGTGAAAAGTGTTTTAAAAGACATTCATAATATAAACCCAAATGATGATGAAGGTTTAGGAGCTTTCAATTTAGGTAAAGTGTTTAAGGATACTCTAAATTTTGTAAATGGTTTATCATTTCTTTCTTTGATAGTTGGTCTGGTTACAATATTAGCTGGAGTAATTGGTATTGGAAATATATTATTAATATCTGTTAACGAAAGAACAAAAGAGATTGGCATTCGCAGGGCGTTAGGAGCTACACCTAGACAGGTTAGAAATCAGATTCTTATCGAATCCATATTTTTAACTTTAATTGCTGGAATAATTGGAATCATCCTGGCAACAATAGTCTTATTTTCAATAAATTATGGAACAAAGGATCTAACAGATTTCCCATATACAAACCCTACAGTACCATTGAGATTTATTTTTGGAGCTTTATTTCTGATGATAACTTTGGGATCTTTAATTGGAATGATACCAGCTCAAAAAGCAGTAAAAATTAGGCCAATTGAGGCGTTGAGAGAAGAATAATTTTAATTTTGATAATTATATGAAAAACATAAAAAATATTGGATTTGTCTTGATAGCATTGGGCTTGTTATTTTCGATAGCCTATTATATTAAGACCAATAGTCGGTCGGCAATTACTTATGAAACAGAACAATTAAAAAATAAAACAATTGAAGATAAAATTGTGGCTACTGGAAGCGTAGTTCCTGAAGATGAGGTTAATATTGTTCCTCAAATTAGTGGGATTATTCAGGAAATATATGTTGATGAGGGTGATCAAGTTCAAGCAGGTGATTTATTAGCAAAGATTAAAGTAATTCCCAATGAACAAACACTTAATAGTGCAGAGGGAAGAGTTAAAACAACGCAAATAATCCTTAAAAATTCAGAAAAAGAATATTACAGAAATAAAAAACTTTTTGAAAAGGGCATAATTTCAGAGCAAGATTTTAATTCAATTGAGTTGAGATTTAATCAGGACAAACAAAATTTGGAGAATGCAAAATCGGACCTTCAAATAATAAGACTTGGGTCAATCGGAGGTTCCGCATTAACTAACACCAATGTTAGATCAACAATTTCTGGAACAATTTTACAGGTACCTGTTAAAGAAGGTGATCAAGCAATTGAAGCTAATACATTTAATCCTGGAACTACAATAGCTACTGTTGCAGATTTAAATAAAATGATTTTTGAGGGTCGAGTTGATGAGGGAGAGGTTAGTAAGCTTAGAACGGGTTTGCCATTAAAAATAGAAATTGGAGCAATTGAAGACAAAGTATATGAAGCTAAGTTAACTCTAATAGCACCAAAAGGTATTGAAGTTGCAGGAGCAATTCAATTCCAAATTGAGGGTGAAGTTTACTTGGATGATGAATATATTATAAGAGCTGGCTACAGTGCAAATGCTACTATTGTTACCAAAGTAAAAGAAAATGTGTTGGCAATAGATGAATATTTACTTCAGTTTGATAACAAAACAAAAGAAGCGTTCGTAGAAATTGAAATTTCTGACCAAAATTTCGAAAAAAGAAAGATTGAAATAGGAATTTCAGATGGAGTCTTCGCTGAAGTTTTATCTGGGGTTAGTCTTAATGACAAAATTAAGGTCTGGAATAAGACTGAGCCTATAAAAAGAGGAGAGGTTGAAGATGTTGATGACGAGTATAAGTTAGATAGATAGAAAATGAAAAAATTTTTATTATTAGTATTATTAATTTTTACTGCAAGTGCAACTGCACAGAAACAGTGGACATTAAAAGAATGTGTTGAAAGAGCATTAGAAAAAAATATATCTATAAAACAATCTGAGTTAAATTTTGCAGATTCAGAAATAAACAAAAAAAATGCAATCGGAAATTTCATTCCGAACTTAAATATTGGTAGTTCCCACTCTTGGAATATAGGTTTGAATCAAGATATTACAACAGGAATTTTAGAAAATGTTACTACTCAATTTACATCAATGAACTTAAATGTTAATGTTGATATTTTAAATGGTTTAAAAAATATCAAACAACTTCATTTGGCAAATTTGAATATCTTATCAAATAAGTTCCAATTAGATGATATGAGGGAAAATATTTCACTTTTAGTTGCCAATTCGTTTCTTCAAATTCTATTCAATAAAGAACTTCTAAAGGTTCAAAAAATTCAATATGATTTATCGATTGAAGACTTATCAAAAGCTCAGGAGTTAATTGAAAATGGTGTTTTACCAGTTGGCGATTTATATGAGATTGAAGCGAATAAGTCAAGTGCTGAAAAATCTCTTATTGATGCTGAAAACGCACTGACTCTCGCAAAGCTATCATTGACCCAACTGATTTTAATTGAGGATTATCAAGACTTTGATATCGTGGACGAAAACTATGATTTACAGTTTAGTGAAATATTGAACAAATCACCTGATGAAATTTATAATTATGCTATTGAAAACAAGAATGAAATAAGAGTTGCAGAGACAAATGTTGAAATTGCAAAAAAATCATTAGAACTAAATAAGAGTTTTTTACAACCAAGATTATCAGCTTTTTATTCTTATAGCTCTAGAATTGCATACAGCGACAGGTTGGTAGGAACCGGAGATTTTGATTTTATCCCTATTGGATTTGTTCAAGGTACTAATCAACCAGTGGTTGCACCTTTTCAACAAACTATTATTAGAGGACCAAGATCATTCACTGATCAGTTTGATTCTAATAAAGGTCAAAACTTTGGTTTAAATTTATCAATACCAGTTCTTAACAATCTTTCAACTAGAACAAATGTTAATAGAAGTAAGATTAATATTGAAAGATCTGAAAATCTTTTATTTCAAACCAAGCTCGACCTACAAAATACAATTAATCAAGCTTATAATGATGCAAAAGGTTCTTTGAAGGCGTACGACGCCTCACAAAAGTCTTTAGAGTCAAGAAAAATATCCTTTGAATATGCTCAAGAGAAATTTAATCTTGGGGCAATAGACTCTTATGAGTTTTCACTTATCAAACAAAGATTTGAATCCGCTCAGTCTGATCTGATTATTTCTAAGTATGATCTTATTTTTAAGATCAAGGTTTTAGAGTTTTATTTTGGTATTCCCCTAAAAATTTGAAATTAGATTTAATATTAAATATTGAAACCTCAACATCAAATTGCTCAGTTTCTTTGTCAAATGGAGAAGATTTAATTGATATAATTGAAATTGATAACAATTCATATTCCCACTCTGAAAATCTGCATAGTTTTATTCTAAAAATTTTAAAAAAAAATAAATTTAAATCGCAGGAGTTGGCTTGTATTTCTGTTAGCAGAGGACCTGGTTCATATACTGGATTGAGAATTGGTGTTTCTGCTGCAAAGGGTTTATGTTTTGCAAATGATATCCCCTTAATTTCAGTTTCATCTTTAGAAATACTAGCTAATTCAATTAGTTTTAGTGGAATTGTCATCCCAACAATAGATGCAAGACGTGAAGAAGTTTACTCTTGTGTTTTTTTTGAAAATAATATTATTGTTGAAGAAAAGCCTGAGATAATAACCCAAGAATCATTTCAAGATCACTTAATAAATAATAAAATTCTAATAATTGGAAGTGGTCAATTCAAGTGTGAAAAGATTATTAAAAAAAATAAAAATATAACTTTTAATAATGAGATAATAAACCCATCTTCTAGTCACATGCCTGTTTTGTCATACAGAAAATTTATTAATAAGGAATTTGAAGATTTGGCATATTTTGAACCTAGATATCTGAAAGAATTTAAATCCAGATAGTTTACCCATTGATGGCAGTAACGGAACTAACTTTTTGAGGCAAATAGTTTTTTAACATAGTTTCAATACCATTTTTTAATGTAACAGTTGACGAGGGACAACCACTGCATGCCCCTTGTAATAAAACTTTTACCTCTCCACTTTCACTGTCAAATGATTGAAATATAATATTACCACCATCTTGAGATACTGCTGGTTTTATTTGTTCATCAATTAGTTTTGCGATTTCTTTTGATGTGTCATCTAATTCTTCTAATGATATTGAATCAAATTTTTTCTCGATATCATATTCTTTTTCTATAATGGTATTACCATCTTTTAAATAAGACAAAATGAATTCCCTAATATCCATAATATGGTTTTCCCAATCAAATCCCAAATTTAGAGAAATAGATATGAAGTTAAAGTCAATATAGACTTCTGAAATAAATTTATGTATGAAAAGAGCTTCAGCTATTGGGCAATTTGAAGCATCTATTTTAGATTTAAACTCGTGAGGATTATTTACTAATTTTTTGTTAGCAACAAACTTCATCACTTTTGGGTTTGGAGTCCTTTCAGCATAAATGCTAACAGCTAAATTACTGTTTACAAATACAGACATTCCATCATTAAGATTTTTTGTAATCTCTTCAAGCACTTCATCTTGAACATCTGTCCAGTTCAAGAAATCAAGTTTTTCTATTATAATTAAATGTTTGTCTAAAGTAACCGACTTAACAAACGGAAGAAAAAATAATTGTTTAACAAGAGGATAGTTATCTAAGTCTGAATTTTCATCAAGTTTAATTCTTTTAGAAAAAATAATTTTACTTGAAGATATAACAAGATGATCTTTGTTTTCACTTTTTAATATTTCTAAAATATAATTCATTATTAAATAGTATTTACTGATTTCTTATTACCAAGTAAAAGTTCAATAGCAAATTTATTACCATTAGTAAAAAAATCAGTATAAATCTTATTTTTTTCTATGTTAGCTATTTTCTCTTCGTCTAGAATTCGTCTGACTTGAGTTGCAACAGCAACATTATAATCATTTATAGTTATTTCATTTCCAACAATTTTTTTAATTAAATCCTTGATGATAAAATAATGGGTACAACCTAAAACCAACTGATCAATCCCATAATCAATCATTGGATTTAAATATTCTCTCAATAATGACTCAAGCTCATTATTTTCAAACTCACCTGACTCAATGATTTCCACTATTCCATCCCCATGTCTTTCAATTGTATCAATTCCATAAATACTTTGGCTGGTTTCTTCAAAAAGTTTACTTGATAAAGTCCCCCTCGTTGCCAATACACCAATCTTACCATTTTTTGATTCTTTAATAGCTGGTTTTATTCCAGGTTCAATACCTACAAATGGAATCTCAAATTTTGTTCTCAATAAGTTTATTGAATTAGTTGTTGCTGTGTTACAAGCAACTACAATCAACTTACAGCCTCTGTTAATAAGCCATTTAGTGTTTTTAGAACTAATATCTTGAACTTCAGATATTGATTTTAACCCATATGGTGAATTTTTTGAGTCTGCTAAATAAATGGTATTTTCTCTTGGAAGCAATTTAACAACTTCTTTCCAAACACTGATTCCGCCTATTCCAGAATCAAAAAAACCAATTGGGGAAATACTCATAAAAAAAAACTATCTATAAAATTATAGATAGTTTTTAAAAAAAATGTTAAATAGAGTATAAATCTAGAAACCAAGCTCCTTTTTTACATCTGCCATTAGATCTTTTCCATCTGAAAGAATAACTGCTCCACCAGGTGTAGCGTCAACCACATAATCAAAACCTTGCTCTCTTGCTACTTTTTGAATTGCTTCCTTTGCTTTTTCAATTAGTGGTCTTAGTAAATCTGCTTGCTTTTGTTGGATATCTTGAGCAGCAGTTTGTTGATATTGTTGAATATTTTGCTCCATTCCTTGTAACTCTTTAGCTCTTGCTTGATTTGTTACTTCGGTTTGGTTTTGGGCATCTGCAGAATAAGTCTGTGATTTTGTTTGATATTCCTTCATAGATGCTTCAATTTCAGTTTGATATGTCTTCTGAAGCTTTTCTAATTGTGCTTGAGCCTCCTTCACCTCAGGCATTTGGCTTATTAGTGATTGACTATCAATATGTGCAACTTTACTTTGCGAGTATGAAATTGTGCTAAAAGCTATAAATGCAACTGATACTAATAATTTTATATAATTCATTTTTTTTAAGTTTTAATTTTTCTTTTTGCGTTTATTAAACTATCTCTCCTTCTTTTTATTTCTATTTTTCTAAGTTCTCTCAGTTTTGAAATCGAATCTCTTCTTTTTTTATTTTTCTGTTCTGCTAATTTCCTCTTTTCTTCTAATTCTTTTTTTCTTTCATCTTCAAACTCAATTTCAAGGTTTTCAATCTTCTCTTGTCTTAAGATACTTCTCAAAACGAGCTCGCTAATATCGTATTTTTTTTCTGAATAAAGCATAATCACTGCACTAGATTTATCAAAAATAAAATCAAATTTATTTTTGTCAGCTATTTTTTGAACAATCGCAAGAACCTCATCCTGAATTGGTTGTATTAGTATTTTTTCCTGTATTAACCAATCTCCTTCAGGTCCAAACCTCTTATTTCTATAATTATCAAGTTCTTTAAAATCATAGTCTAATTCTTTACTTCTTTTCATATAAATTTGATTGGGTATTAAATCCTTTTCAAAATCTAATTCTTCTCGCATTGTCTTAATTTCGTTTTCTTTTTTTGAAATTTCATTTTTCCATTGATCAATTTTATATTCAAATTCCTTATTGGCAACTTCAAAATCTTCAATATTGCTCAATATGTAATCCATATTTATGTAACCAACTCTCAATTCTTTCTGGGCATTTAATAGGCTACAAAATAAAATTAGAGTGAGTAAAAAATTAAAAAGTTTAATTTTTATCATAAATATTAAAAGTTTTGACCAATCACAAAGTGTGTTTCCCAGCCATTGGGTGTAAGATCATTGTTGCTGACCCCGTCCAAACCATATCCGAAGTCTATTCCTAATAAACCAAAAGCAGGCATAAAAATTCTTAGACCGACTCCCATGGACCTTTTTGAATTAAACGGATTGTAATCACGGAAGTTATCAAATCCTTGACCTGATTCTAAGAATGTAAGTCCAAAAATTGAGGCAGCGGGTTTAAGAGTTATTGGATACCTAAGCTCTAGTGAAAACTTATTGTAGATTGTAGAGCCATTTTGACTAGACAAAGATTGGTTGGGGTAACCTCTTAAAGAAATCATTTCTCTTCCATCCATTGAATATTGTGACATACCATCACCACCCAAGAAAAATCTATCAAAGGGTATAACTCCTCTGTCATTATTATATGCACCCAGGAAACCGAATTCTGCATGAGTTCTTAAAACTAATTTATCAAACAGTCTGGTGTACCAAGATCCCTTGAATTTTATTTTGTAAAATTCCAACCATTTATATTTTTCTTGATCAATTTTTGAAGTATCCGGATCGCCGTTTGTATCTTGAAATTCAGGTAGATCCCCTAAGCTTCCATAATCAACACCATTCCACAAAGAATATGGAAGTGAAAATCTCGCACTTATTAAAAATTCTGAACCACCTAAAGGAAATATTGGGTTGGTAAATGTATTATTTCGTGATAGGGCTACTGTATAAGAAACATTATTAGATTTGCCTTGCCCAAATGTGAATAGCCCAGTAAAGTAATTCTGAAGATTGTAATATTGATAGGATAATGATTGAGATAATGTGAAATAATCATCAGGAACTCTTAATCGCTTTGCCAGACCAATAGTTGCACCAGTTATGGATACAAATTGATCTTTGTTTACATTTCCAGTAAAAAAGTTATATCTAAATTGTTTAGTATGAGAAAATGAAGTTGAGAATTGTACAGGTTGCTCTCCACCAAACCAAGGATCAGACAGCGAAAAGCTATATACTCTGTAGAATCTATTCGCTTGAAGACGAAGAGATAAAGATTGGCCATCACCCATAGGAACAGGCTTCCATGCTTTTCTATCTTTTAATCCTTTCAGTGAAAAGTTATTAAATGATACACCAATTGATCCAATAAATGAATTACCACCATATCCACCTTGAAGCTCAACTTGGCTAGCCCCTTTTTCTACTAGGCCATACTCAATATCGACAGTTCCACCATTGGGATCAACATTTTTAAAATCTGGACTAATTTGTTCAGGATCAAAAAATCCAGTTTGACCCAGTTCACGTACTGTTCTTACAACTTTATCTTTGCTATATAAATCACCAGGTTTTGTTCTGAGTTCCCTGTATATTACGTGATCATTAGTTCTAGTATTACCAACTACAGTTATTTTATTAAAATATGCAGGGTTACCCTCAACAATTCTTATTTCAAAATCAATTGTATCATTGATTGCAGCTATTTCAACAGGATTAATGCTTGAAAAAAGATATCCATTGTTTTGATACAAATTTGTTAAATCTTCTCCATCAGGTTTTGATGAATCAGCAATTCTTTTTTTAAGCAAAACACCGTTATAAGTATCTCCTCTGAACAAACCTAATAATTTAGATAACTGATCATCGCTATAAACTGTATTTCCTAAAAATTTAATATCTCCGAAATAATATTTTTTACCTTCATTTACATTAATATTTAATTTAATTAAATTATTATTTGTTATTACAGTATCTGAGATGATTCTTGCATCTCTGTAACCTTTTTCTTTATAAAAGTCAATTATTGAAGTAAGGTCTGTTTGATAGTCATTTTCAATAAATTTTGACTTTTTCCAAAATCTACCAGGTAGTTTGGTTTTTGTCTTTTTCATCTTTTTCTTCAGCTGCTTGGATTTAAAAATTTCATTTCCATTAAATTCAATTTCATTGACTTTGACTCTATCACCTAAATCAACATTTATTACCATTTTTTCATTATTTAAACCAATTGAATCTTTAGCAGTGTTAATATTAACTTTAGTATTTAAAAATCCATTTTTTTGATATTTATTTACAATATAATTTTTGGTTGTCTCGATAAAATTTTCCGTAATTTTTTGTCCTCGTTTAATTTCAATTTCTTCCTCAACAGTTTCAGATTTTGATTTTTTTAAGCCAGTTATTTTAAATTCTGAAAGAGAGGGAAGCTCGATTACTGAAATTTCAAGATCCACTTTATCTTCAACAATCTTTGTAATGTAAAAGTTAATGTCACTAAAAAGTTCAAGTTTCCAAAGTTTACTTATTATTTTACTGATATCTTCACCAGGAATTTGGACTTTTTTCCCAACAAAAAGACCAGTGTAAGTTACTACGGTTTGTTCATTAAAACTTTTTATACCTGTGACCTTTATGTCATTTATGACATATTCTTTCCCCTTAACATAAGCATTATCTTGACTAAGGACAAAATTGCTAGATATGAGCAAAATCAAAAAGAGGTATTTTAAATCAAGTAGTTTTCCCAAATCTTCTATTTCTTTTCTGATATGTTATAATTGAATTATAGAAATTTTTTTTTCTAAATTCAGGCCAGAGCAAATCGTAAAATAATAATTCTGCATATGAATTTTGCCACAATAAAAAATTACTCAACCTAAATTCGCCGCCTGTTCTTATTAACAGATCAACATTTTTAGAAATTTTAGTGTAAAGATGCTCATTTATTAGCTTTTCATCAATATTTTCAATGGAAATTATATTTTTTTTAACTTTTGTTGAAATCAGCTTTATTGCATCAACTATTTCAGTCTTTGATCCGTAACTTACTGCTAGATTTAAATTTAAGCCATCATTCTTTTTTGTTAACTCACACGCCTTTATTAATTCACTTTCTACATTTTCAGAAAGTTTGCTTATTGAACCAATAATTCTCATTCGGATATTATTTTTATTGATGTCTGTTATTTCATTATTAACAGATCTAATAAGTAATTTCATAAGAGCATTGACTTCGTTCTTTGGTCTTTTCCAATTGTCGATAGAAAAAACATATAATGTTAAATTTTTTATACCTAATTCAACGCAAGATTCAATTGTTTCTCGAACAGAACTGATCCCGGAAGTATGACCAAAAATTCTCCTTTTCCCAAAAGATTTAGCCCATCTACCATTCCCATCCATTATAACAGCAACATGGTTGGGTAAATTTCCCAAGTCAATTTGTTTTATATGTTCATTATTGACATTTACATTCATAATTTCCAAAAACGTAAGTTAATGTTAATCCAGAAAAAACAATCCAATCTTGACTCAATCCGCTTCCGAATCTTTTTTCAGAATAAATTTCTGTGTTTTCAAAAGTTGGGTAACTCCCATCTAAATTCTCCGTAAATGTATGTCTTGCGGTAATTTCAATTCCAAATACAAAGGTTTTAAGTAGTTTAGATTTTATTCCAACTGTAATAGGTAAAGCAAAATCAGAACTTTTCCCATACGATTGGGCAATGGTTTGCCCTAAAGGATAATGAATTCCATCATATCTAAAATAGCTTAAACCAGTACTTATATATGGTGAAAATTGAAATTTATCATCCTGAATATCGAATTCTATAAAATTAAAATCAATACCAACAGTAACTTCTTGAATACTATTTTCAAATGATTTCCCTCTTAATTTTCTATATTCAGGTGAATTACTATTTAAATCACTCGATTCAATATCTGAAATTGAGATTTGTGTCCTTACTGAAAATCTATCTGAAAAGTTATTTCTGTATAAAATACCGTAGCTGTAGGTTCCATGTGAAATAGGATCTATGTAAGTGGTTGGACCAACATCACCAATATAATTCGATCCTCCAAACAAAAAACCTATTTCGTTTCTCTGTGAATTTAATTGAAAAGAAATTAAAAACAACAACACAGCAATGTATCTTAAAATTATTTTCAAAATCAGTTTCTTTTATCTTTTCCCCAAAATAATTTTTCTCTCAATGTTTCATAATATGAGTTTCCTTCTAACTTTACAAGTTTAAACTTGATTGGAGATTTTTCAATTATAATTGAGTTACCATGTTTTAAACTTATAATGTTGGTATCAATCGATAATAAATGAAAATCTTCTCTTCCGGTAACATTAATTTCAATTTTTGTCTCATCTGAAATAACTATAGGCCTAGCATTAAGATTATGGGGTGAAATTGGAGTAAGGATTAAAGAGTTACTGTTTGGAGAAACTATTGGTCCACCACAGCTTAGTGAGTATCCAGTTGATCCAGTCGGTGTTGAAACTATTAAACCATCTGACCAATACGAGTTTAAAAATTGATCATCTAATTTTGTTTTGATGTTTATTAATGATGTTGTGTTTTTTCGAACAATACTTATCTCATTTAATCCAACGCAAAAAATCTCATCAAGAACTTTAGAATTTAAAACTTTAACTTGAACTGTGGATCTTTCTTCAATTTTGTAATTTGAATTTATAATATTAGAGTAAAATTCACTTATATTTTCATGGTTCATTGTTGAAAGAAAACCGAGTCTTCCTGTGTTTATGCCTAGTATAGGAATTCCTTTGTCTCTCACTATACCTAGGGTCCTTAAAAAGGTTCCATCTCCACCTATGCTAATCATCAAATCAACCTCAGTATGTAAGTCTAGATGATTGTTATACAAACTATGACCTTTAAGTCTTAAAGATTTATAAAGCTCTGAGTAAATGTGAAAAGTAATATTTTTATTTATTGACAGTTTAAAAACCTTATCAATTACATTTTTTACATCATCATTCGTGTCGATAGAAAATATAGCAATTTTCATAAAATATTATTAATGCAAATTAACTAAAAAATGTAGATCGGTGAGGGTTATCTTTGTATTTTTGGTTTTGAAAAATGACAAATTTAAGTGTTAATATTAATAAAATCGCAACATTAAGAAATGCCAGAGGGGGAAATAATCCAAACCTTATTGAAATGGCTATAGACATTCAGTCTTTTGGAGCTCATGGTATTACTGTACACCCAAGGCCAGATGAAAGACACATTAAATATGAAGATGTTAGAAATTTAAAATCTGTCATTGAAAAAGAGTTTAATATAGAGGGTTATCCAAATCCTAAATTTTTAAAACTAATAAAAGAAATTAAGCCAGATCAAGTAACACTTGTCCCTGATGGCCCTGAATCTATAACATCAAGTTATGGCTGGAACACAAAATCTAATTTAAATTATTTAACAAAAATCATTACACAGCTTCACGATATTGGTGTTAGAACTTCAATATTTGTAGATCCAGATACTGAAATGGTCAATTATGCGTCTGAAACTGGTTGTGATAGAATTGAATTGTATACTGAACCTTATGCTGTTAACTTTCTTCAAGGTAATAAGCTATTGATTGATAAATATGTTAAGTGTTCTTTATTAGCCAACAAGTTAAATATGGGGGTCAATGCTGGTCATGATTTGGATATTAAAAACATAGAATTTTTTTCTACAAAAATGCCTTTCTTAGATGAAGTTTCAATAGGACACGCATTGATTTGTGAATCATTATATATGGGTATAGAAAATGTTATTAATATTTATATTGACAAGCTGAATAGATGATTTTAAATCATAAAGTTTATGGATCTTCAGATCATAAAATAATTATACTACATGGTCTTTTAGGTTCATTGGATAACTGGGTAACTGTAGCAAAAAATCTTTCTAAACACGGATATGAAATAATTCTTATTGATCAAAGAAATCATGGAAAAAGTTTTCATACTGATCAATTTGATTATGAGATTATGTCTATGGATCTGAAAAACTTTTTGGATAAGAAAAAAATTCAAAAAGTATCATTAATTGGTCACTCAATGGGTGGGAAAACAATTATGAATTTCATTTTAAACTATCCATCTTATGTCAAGAAAGTTATAATCGTTGACATTTTACCAAAATCTTATTCAAATAATTATGAAATAATATTTGATTCATTCTCTCAAATTAATCTAGATATTTTAAAATCTAGAAACGAGATCAATAATCATTTTGCAAGATTTTTTACTGATCCAATTTTTATTTCTTTTCTCTCAAAAAATATTAACAGGGATAGCAGCGGAAACTTTAAAATCAAATTCAATTTAAGATCAATCAGGTCTAATATATTAAAAATTACTTCTGCAATTAAAACAGACAAAATTTACAGTGATAATATTTTATTTTTAAAGGGTGAAAACTCCAAATACATTGATGAGAATGGATTAAGAGAAGCGAAAAAGTTATTTCCAAAGTTAAACCTCATAATCATTAAAAATTCTTCTCATTGGATACATTATGAAAATCAAGAAAAGTTTTTAATTGAGACTCTAAATTATTTAAGAACTTGAATTTTGTAGTGAGTTCTAAATAGTCTATTTTTGAGCTCATTTTTATGAAAATAATCGAAAAAAAATCTAAATCAAGCACCTCCATTATTGACCTTATAATTGAAAAAAAAGATTATTTAGAAAAAGTGGATATTTCCTTGAAAGATTACAGAAAGAAAGCAAATATTCCTGGTTTTAGAAAAGGTAACGTTCCTGTTGGACTGATTAAAAAACAATACGGAACAGCCATTAAAGTTGAAGAAGTCAATAGAATCGTTCAAAAAGAAATTTCTAAATATATTTCTGATAATAATATATCAATTTTAGGCTCACCATTGCCTTTTGAAGATGGGGAAATAGATTGGACTAAAGATGAAATAAATTTAAAATTTGAAATTGCTTACAAACCAAACTTCAAATTAAATTACAAACCAAAGAAGACCTTGACTTACTTTACTGTTGAAGCTGATAATGAAATGATTAACAACCAAGTTGAGTCTATACAAAATCAATATGGAAAACTTATCAGTTTACAATCTCCTGAAAAAGAATCAACAATTTCAGGTAATGTAAAAACAGCTGAGTCTAAAAAACAGAAAAATTTAAGTCTTGATACACAGAAATTTAAAAAAGCATTTTTTTCAAAGTATTTGTCAAGTGCAAAAGTTGGTTCTTTAATTAATATAAATACTAAGTCTTTTAATGAGGATAAGTATTTAAGTTCATTATTTAATATTGAAGAAAAGGATTTTATAAATAAGGATTTAATATTTCAGATAAATGAAATTACAAAAAGAGAAAAAGCAATATTAGATAAAGAATTATATAAAAAAGTTTATAAGAATGATGAGATTAAAAATCAGAAGCAGTTTAAAAATAAAGTTAAATCAGATATAGAAAAACAATTCATAAATCAATCTGATCAAAAGTTTTTTAATGATTGCGTAGAGTTTTTAATTTCTAATACTAAAATTGACTTACCAGAAAAATTTATAAAAAAACTAATTATAGCTAATCAAAAAGAAAAAATTAGTGAAAATGAAATTGACAAAGATTTTTCTCAATCATTAAGGGGTATTAAATATCAGTTAATTGAATCCAAGTTAATTGAAGAAAATGAGATCGATATTAATCCTGATGCTGTCAAGTCTTACGCTAAAGAAATGGTCATAAAACAAATGGCGATGTATGGCCAAAATCAGCCTGATGATGAACAATTAAACTCCATTGTTCAACGGGTTATGTCGAACGAAGATGAACTTAAAAGAATGTATTCAATGCTCATAAATGAAAAAATTCTTTACGTTTTTAAAAATAAAATTTCAAAAAAAGATTCAAAGGTAGATTACAAAAAGTTTATTGAAACTGCCTATGATAAAAATGATTAAATTTATATTATGAACTATCATGACGAATTCAAAAAGTATGCTACTCAGCATTATGGAATTAATTCCCTTTACTTTGATAAAATAGTAGGTAGCATGACTCCTTACATAATTGAGGAGAGGCAACTTAATGTCGCTCAAATGGACGTGTTTTCCAGATTGATGATGGACAGAATCATATTTTTAGGAACTGCAATTAATGATTCAGTTGCAAACATAATACAAGCACAATTGCTTTTTTTGGAAAGTACAGACAAAGACAAGGATATTCAAATATATATTAATTCACCTGGTGGATCTGTTTATGCTGGATTAGGAATATATGACACAATGCAATTCATAAACCCTAATGTTGCAACAATTTGTACTGGAATAGCAGCATCTATGGCTGCAGTATTATTGTGTGCTGGTGAAAAGGGCAAAAGATCTGGGCTTACTCATTCAAGGGTTATGATTCATCAACCACTTGGAGGCGCGCAAGGTCAAGCATCAGACATAGAAATTACAGCTAGAGAAATTATAAAATTAAAGAAAGAGCTATACGAAATAATTGCTAATCATACAGGGCAAAAATACGACAAGGTTTATTCTGATTCAGATCGCGATTATTGGATGAAGGCACCCGAGGCAAAAAAGTATGGTATGATAGATGAAGTTCTGAAAAAAACTAAATAATGTCAGAGGAAAACTTGTCGTGCTCATTTTGTGGTTTGAGTAAGCTTCAAACTAAAGTCTTAGTAGCAGGACAAGATGCTCATATTTGTGATCAATGTATTGAACAGGCATTCTCTATACTTAATCATCAAAAGACAAATGAAGATCTAGCTATATCGTCAGATATTAGCGACCTAAGTCCAAAAAAAATAAAGGTATTTCTTGATGATTATGTTGTTGGTCAAGAATATGCAAAAAAAATTATTTCTGTTAGTGTTTACAATCATTATAAAAGAATTTCACATGAATCCTCTGATATTGAAATTGAAAAAAGTAATGTTATTCTTGTTGGTCCAACAGGAACGGGAAAAACATTAATAGCGAAGACTATAGCTAAAATGCTTGATGTCCCAATTGCTATTGTTGATGCTACTGTTCTAACAGAAGCAGGTTATGTCGGTGAAGATGTTGAAAATATTTTAACAAGATTACTTCAAGCTTCTGATTATAAAATTGAAAAAGCAGAAAAGGGAATAATTTTTATTGATGAAATTGATAAGATTTCTAGAAAAAATGATAACCCTTCAATTACAAGAGATGTTTCAGGTGAAGGTGTACAACAAGCTTTACTAAAACTTATGGAAGGTTCAATCGTAAATGTTCCACCCAAAGGAGGAAGAAAACATCCTGATCAAAACTTTATTAAGCTCAACACTGAAAATATTTTATTTATTGCCGGTGGAGCTTTTGCAGGAATAGAAAAAATTATTTCTAAAAGAATGAATATGAATGCAGTTGGATTTAAAAATTCAAAACTAAAATCATCTGTTAGTTCTGATCAAATAATTGAATTTATTAAGCCCAATGATCTAAAAGAATTTGGTCTAATTCCTGAAATTTTGGGAAGACTTCCGGTTATTTCTTACTTAAAAGATTTAAACTTTGATACTCTAAGAAGAATTCTAGTTGAACCAAAAAATGCATTAACTAAGCAATATGTCAAGTTATTTAAATATGACGATATCGATATTGTATTTAAGTCAGATGCCCTTGACTTTATTGTAAATAAGGCTCTTGAATACAAGTTGGGAGCAAGAGGTTTGAGATCTATTTGTGAGGCTATACTTGTTGATTATATGTTTGAATCACCTGGTTCAGGAATAAAAAAAATAACAATTGATAAAAATTACGTGGACTCTAAGCTTTCTGACACTCAGTTTTCCTCAATTAAAAAAGCTAGTTAATTCATCTTAATTAACTCGCTAATAAAACTTCTGTCATTAAGTAACCTAGGAACTTTATTTTGTCCACCTAATTTCTTTTTCTTTTTTAGCCAGTCATAAAATAAGTTTTTTCTTGCTTTTATTATTGACGGTTTATCAAGTGTCATGTTTTTAAACCTTTTTGCTTTATAGTCTGAATTATTATTTTGTATTTGTAAATCAATTTCTCTCATAAATCCATCAATATTACTAGGCTCATTTACAAATTCAATCATCCATTCATGTTTACCTTTTTTACCATTTTTCATAAAGAGTGGTGCTACTGTGTAGTCTTTTATTGAACAATTATATTTTTTTATAGCAATTTCTAAAGATTTTTCAACATTTTCAATAATAACTTCTTCACCGAAAGTATTTATAAAGTGTTTGGTTCTGCCAGAGATTTTAATTCTAAATGGTCTTAAATTTGTAAATATTATTGTATCACCTATTTTATACCTCCACAATCCTGAATTTGTGGTGATCAGCAAAGCGTAGTTTTTACCAACCTCTACCATCGAAAGGTCAATAATTTTCTCAGATTTAGTTGAATTATTAATTTCTATGAATTCATAAAAAATTCCATAATCTAACATTAATAACAATTCATCACTATCATTGCGATCTTGAATTGCAAAGAAGCCTTCACTAGCATTGTAAACCTCGTAGTATTTAAATTGTTTGTTCGAAATTATATTATTAAATTCAGTTCTATAGGGTTTAAAACTAACTCCTCCGTGAAAATAAACTTCCAAATTTTTCCATATTTCGTCTATATATTTTTTCCCTGTTGTATCTAAGAGCTTATTCATTAAAGTTAACATCCATGAGGGAACTCCTGCCAAGCTTCGAACATCTTCTTGTAGAGTACCCTTAATTATGGCCTCAATTTTTTCATCCCACTTTTCCATCAATGAAATTTCATTATTAGGTGTACTTATTAACTCAGCCCATACAGGTAAATTATCAATAAGAATTGCTGACAGATCTCCAAAGTAGTGATCATTATTCTCATATATTTTTCTACTTCCTCCCAATCTTAAAGATTTACCTAAAAACATATTTGAATTTTCATTGTTATTTAAATAAAGACACAACATGTCTTTTCCTCCTTTAAAATGACAATCATCTAAAGATGAATTACTTACAGGTATAAATTTACTTTTCGAATTAGTTGTACCACTGGATTGAGCAAACCATTTTATCTTTTCTGGCCAAAATATATTTTGATTACCACTAATAGTCTTATTAATGATTGGGAAATATTCCTCATATGTGAAACTTGGAACCCTCTCGGAAAAAGTTTTATAGCTATCAACTGATGAAAATTCATATTGCTTACCAAATTCAGTGTTTTTTGAAATTTGAATAAGTTTTTTTAACTCTTCATTTTGAACATCTATAGGATACTTTTCAAATAGTTCAATTTGATGAATTCTTTTTTTCAACATCCACGATGCAACAGTATTTATGAATGAAAATGGCATTATATTTATACTTGTTATAAAATTAATATAAAAATGTTCAATGGTGTTTTAAAAAAAATGATTACTGAAAATGATGGTGAAATAAAATATTATTTAGGAATGGAAAATGACTTTATTTTTTTTAATTCCCTTTTTGATAAAAATATTACCATAGAGTTTGATGGTTATAGTTGTTTAAATTGTGACTCTAATGATGAAATTTACAGACAGGGTCATTGCAAAAAATGTTTTTTTGAGATACCCAGTACTGCTGAATGGATAATTAGGCCAGAATTGAGCAAAGCACATTTGGATATTGAGGATAGAGACCTAGAATATGAAAAACAAGTTCAACTCCAACCTCATATTTTGTATTTAGCATATACCAGTGGGGTAAAAATTGGAGTGACAAGAAAATCCCAAGTCCCAACCAGATGGATTGATCAAGGTGCAATAAAAGCCATCGAAATTATTGAAGTTCCCAATAGGTATTTAGCAGGTATTAGTGAAATAAAGTTAAAAGAGAAATACAATGATAAAACCAATTGGAGAGAAATGCTAAAAACGAGTAGAACTGATATTGATCTCGATTATGAAAAATCAGAATGTTTAAGATTTCTTCCAAATGAGGTATTCAAATATATTTCAACCAATAGTAATACTAGCGAAATCAAATACCCACTTTTTAAATCACCTGAAAACCCAAAAAGTTTAAACATTATTAAGTCCAAAAAATATACAGGAAAGATTATTGGAGTTAAGGGTCAGTACTTGATTTTTGAGGATGATACTGTATTTAATGTTCGATCGAACGAAGGGGTTAAAGTAAGTATAGATGTTGATTAAATTAGAATCTCCTCATTAATTTTTAGATCAAACTTTTTTCTAAATAAGTATACACCTAAATACAATAATGGAGTATCAAATAGTGCTACTAGAACTTTAAAGATAAATGCCGAAACAAGAAGCCCTAGAAAGGAGTCCCAAGGAAGAGCTTCAAATGAACATAGTAAAAAAATTACAGTGAAGGAATCAATAAATTGAGATGTAAAAGTTGAAAAATTATTTCTTAACCATAGCAATCTGCCTTTGGTTTTCTTTTTCCAAAAATGGTAAATTCTAATATCAATAAATTGCGCAAATAAATAAGCCAACATTGATGACAAGACAGCAACACCTGATAAATAAAATACCTGTGTAAAAGTTTCGTTATTAACAGGCGAAGCATCCATAGCTGGAACTTCATTTGCAATATATATAATTGATAAAGAAAAAAAGGATGCAAAAATCCCAGCAATAACAACTTCATTGGCTTTCTTCTTTCCGTAAATTTCAGAAATAAGATCTGTCACCAAGAAAGTTATTGGGTAGGGTAAAATACCAACCGAAAGTTCAAATAATTTAAATCCAAAAATTTCTAACTCAAATGGATGCCAAAAGAAAAATTTCTGAAAGATTAGGTTTGAAACCACTAATGAGGTAATAAAAATTGCCCCTAGATATAAATATATCTTTTTCGCAAATTCAACTTTTTTAATATCAGTGTAATCCATTATTTTTACTCAATTAAAATTAATCTTTAAGTTCAATATTTTGAAGAAATCAACAATTTATTTTTCAATTGGAACAAATGTTGGTAATCGAAAATTTAATCTAATAAATTGTATTTCCAGAATTAATAAAAATTTAGGAAATGTTGATAAAATTTCGAGCATATATAAAAATCCAGCAGTAGGTTTTAAAGGAGGTTTTTTTTTTAATTGCTGTATTGAAGTATCAACTATTTTGGTAGTTGAAAATGTTTTGAAAGGGATTTTAAATATTGAAAAAGAAATGGGAAGAACAAATAGGTTGTCAGATAAATATGAATCAAGAATTATTGATATTGATATAATTTTTTTTGGCGATCAAATAGTTAACAAAAAAAAATTAGTCATTCCACACCCAAGATATAGTGTTAGAGATTTTGTGCTAATTCCTTTGCTAGAACTTAATGATACATTGAAAGACCCTGAAACTGGAGTATTAGTTTCAGATTTTTTGGTTAAGATCAAAAAAAATCAATCAATCGAAAAAATGGAGTTTTAACATAAAGAATTGTAAAATTTCCAAACTACAATCCCAGCAGCAACTGCAACATTAAGAGAATGCTTGGTTCCATACTGGTCAATCTCAATAGTATTATTTGAAATATCTACTATTTCTTGACTTACTCCCTTTATTTCATTTCCAAAAACAACAGCATGCTCAATCTCTTTATCTATGTCTTCAATTTCGTGAAGTTTTTTTGCTTTTTTAACTTGCTCAATAGACCAAATTTTTACACTCTTAGATTTTAATTTTTCTATTATATTTTTTGTTGATTTAGAATACTCCCATTCAACACTCTCGGTTGAGCCTAACGCTGTTTTATTAATTTTTCTATTTGGTGGTTGAGCTGTAATCCCACATAAGTAAATTTTTGAAACTAGAAACGCATCACAAGTTCTAAAAATTGATCCAATATTATTAAGACTTCTAATATTATCTAAAACAACAATTAATGGAGTTTTTTTAATAGATTTAAAGGACGTAACATCAATTCTGTTTAATTCAGAGTTTTTTAATTTTTTCATTTAATAATTGGTAAAATAAACTTATAAATAATTATTTTAATTAATGTAAATATGAAAAAAGAAACCCCATTAATGAAGCAATACAACGATATTAAATCAAAATATCCTAAGTCAATTTTGCTTTTTCGTGTTGGGGATTTTTACGAAACATTTCATGAAGATGCTGTAACCGCGTCAAAAGTACTTGGAATTGTATTGACAAAAAGAGGATCTGGTATAAACAAGGAAACAAAACTTGCAGGCTTTCCATACCATTCCCTTGACACTTACTTACACAAATTAGTGAAAGCTGGACACAGGGTCGCTATATGTGAGCAGTTGGAAAATCCAAAATTGACAAAAAAAATTGTAAAAAGAGGAGTTACAGATCTTATTACTCCTGGTGTTTCATTAAATGACGAAATTTTAACCTCAAAAAAAAATAATTTTCTTGCAGCTGTAAATGTTGTTGGAGATCAGATTGGGTTATCATTGCTTGATGTGTCTACCGGAGATTTTTTTTTGAGTCAGGGTCAGTTAAATTATATTTTGAGTTTAATAAAAAACTTTGATCCAAAAGAAATACTCATTTCTAAAAATGATTTAAAATTTTTTAGCGATGCCAATATTGATAGGTCTTATTTCTTTTATGTTGATGATTGGATGCTAAATTTCAACACTGCTTTAAAAAATATTTATGGTCATTTTAATGTAAAGTCTGTAAAAGGATTTGGTATTCAAAAAAACAATATTGGTTTGATATCAGCTTCTATGATTTTATTTTATTTGAAAGACTCCCATCAAAAAAAATTATCTCACATTAATAAGTTAACTGAAATTAATATCACTTCATCTTTGATGATGGATAGATTTACAATTTCAAACTTGGAAATTTTACAGAGCAAAAATGAAGGTGGTAAAAGTTTACTAGAAATTATTGATAGAACAAAATCAGCAATGGGTTCTAGACTTTTGAGAAGATGGTTGTGTTTTCCCTCAGTTGATATAAAAGAAATAAATAAAAGATATAGTATTGTTGAAGAGTTAAAGGAAAATTATATTAATAATGACGATTTTATTAGTGAGTTCAAATCTATCTACGATATTGAAAGAATCGTATCAAAAATTATCAATTTTAAAACTAATCCTCGTGAATTAATTTCTTTATCAAACTCACTAAAGAGTATAGACAATATAAAGAGGATTTTAAAAGTATCTAAAAATAAAAATATTATATCAGTTCAAAAAAAGTTAATAAGAGGTTCAACTATCACTAAAATTTTAGATGATTATTTAAATCCTCAAGCACCAGCCTTATTAAATAAAGGAGGTGTAATTAATCGTGGAATAAACCAAGAATTAGATAACACTAGAGATATTTTAAACAACAATAAAAATATATTGGATGAAATATTAAAGAGAGAAATTAAAAATACAGGAATATCATCCCTTAAAATAAGTTTTAATAATGTTTTTGGTTTTTATTTAGAAGTAACAAATTCACACAAAGATAAAGTTCCAAATGAGTGGATTAGAAAGCAAACCTTGGTAAGTGCCGAACGATACATAACAGATGAGTTAAAAATCCATGAGAATAAAATTTTGAATGCAGAGGAGAAAATTCTTGAAATTGAATTTACGGAGTTTAATAATCTCATTAGAAAAATTCAAAATAAAATTGATATAATTCAAAAAAATGCAACTTGTATTGCATACTTGGATTGTTTATTATCATTTTCCCATTGTGCTGATGAATTAAGCTATGTCTACCCAACTATTAATAATAAAAGTAAATTTTATGTAAAAAATTCACGACACCCTGTTATTGAGCATACATTAGATGAAGGCAAGCATTATATTCCAAATGATATTGAGTTAAATGATCAAGATCATCAAATCTTAATGATCACAGGTCCTAACATGTCTGGAAAATCAGCAATACTACGCCAAGTTGCGTTAATAGCAATTCTTGCACAGATAGGATCTTTTGTTCCAGCAACAGAACTTAAAATGGGCTTTTTTGATCGAATTTTTACTAGAGTTGGAGCAAGTGATAATATTTCTCAAGGTGAATCAACATTTATGGTAGAAATGTTAGAATCTGCTTCTATAGTAAATAATATTAGTGATAAAAGCTTGGTAATATTAGATGAAATAGGAAGAGGAACAAGTACATACGATGGAATTTCAATTGCTTGGGGAATTACACAGTTTTTACATGAAAATATTAATAAACCCAAAACACTTTTCGCTACGCATTATCATGAACTAAATATGATGGCAGATAAATTTAAAAGAATCAAAAATTACAACGTACAAGTAAAGGAGACTAATAAAGATGTAATATTTTTAAGAAAACTCATACCAGGAGGGAGCGCACACAGTTTTGGAATTCACGTAGCAAAAATGGCTGGAATGCCTGATAAAATCATAAATATTTCAAAAAAAATTCTAAAAAAGTTAGAAAAATCACACAACGAAAAAAATAATTTTGACGTTGAAGAAAACTTGGATTTACAACTAAGTTTTTTTAGTCTAAAAGATGAAGCTTATCAAAATTTAAAGGGCGAGTTAGAATCAATTGACATGGATAATATGACCCCAATTGAAGCATTGGTTAAGCTCAGTGAGCTAAAACAAAAAATTAATAAAGATGACACCTGAGTTTAATTTTTTATTTTACATTTGCTATCCCCTATTTGCGAAAGTAGCTCAGGGGTAGAGCATCACCTTGCCAAGGTGAGGGTCGCGGGTTCAAATCCCGTCTTTCGCTCCACTGCTCGGGTGGTGGAATTGGTAGACACGTTGGACTTAAAATCCAATGAACAGTAATGTTCGTGCGGGTTCAAGTCCCGCCCCGAGTACTAAAGGGGAAGAGCCTTTTCGGCTTTTTCCCTTTTTTATTTACCTTGGATATTTTCTTTGTATTTTGATTGAAGAATATTACTAAGTTCCAAAACAATTTTACCGAATTCTTCTTTCTCAGCAACATTTGTGTTTTCAGTTTTATTTAATCTATGATCGTACAACATTTTGTCTGTAGTTTTATTATTTTTTGCATTTACAAATTCAGTGTAAGAATATTGTCTTGTTTTTAATGTAAATCCATTTTTTCTTTTAATGAAAACATGCTCTTTTCCCATTGAATCAAGATTATTAAAAATTCCAACCAAACTTTCTCCATCTAACTGATTTTTTGGCGGCTCTAGTTTACAAAGTTCTGCTAAAGTCGGATAAACATCAACTAGTGAAACCAGTGCATTTGTAGTGCCTTTTGTATTTGTTAGAGGATTATAGATTATCAATGGAACCTGTGTAGCTGTATTATAACTTGTAAACTTGGCCCATTGAGTATGTTCTTGTAACATGTAGCCATGATCGGAAACAAATATTATAATCGTATTTTTATCTAAATCTTCATTTTCCAATGTGGCCAAGATTTTACCAATCAAAGCATCAGTATAGGAAATCGTTGCGTAGTATCCATGAATTAAGCTTATTGCTAAACTGTCAGAAACCGGACCATTTTTTGGAATACCATTGTAACTTCTGAGTTCACCTGAGCCACTAATACTCATATTTGGAGCATCTACAGGAATCTGGTTGTAGTTTTGTGGTTGCTTAATGTCATTTCTTTGATACAGGTCCCAATATTTTCTTGGAGCATTGAAGGGTAGGTGAGGGTTTATGAATCCAGCTGTTAGAAAAAAAGGTTTATTTTCTTTTTTTAATCTTCTAATATCTCTTATTACCTTTTCGGTCATTAAACCGTCTATATAAGTTGAATCGGACACATCAGGTTTTTCGTAAGCAGGTCCCTTGTCTGTTTTTTTATAGATGGATGCATTTATTGGGTTTTTGTAATCTTTCCAAAGTGATTGCCAATAGTCTGTTGGTGCTAAGTTTTTATCATTTTCATCAAATGCATATGGCCTCCAGACCTCATCCCAGTCTTCCATTCTATCATCTAAATGATGATATATTTTCCCATTAGAAATTGTTGTGTATCCATTTGTTTTAAAAAGCTGAGGAATTGTAACTGCTTCAGGTGTTTCTTTTTCAACAAATGTATTATAGTCTAAAAATCTATTTTTTGTTGGTAACATTCCCGTGAGCATACTTGCTCTAGATGCACCACAAACAGGTACATTACAATATGCATTATTAAATTGTATGCCTTTTTCAGCTAACAAATCGATATTTGGAGATTTTATTTTTGATAATCCATATGAAAAAAGTTCTGGACGCAAATCATCAATGTACAACAATAAGATATTAGGTTTGTTTTGAGTTTTTTGGACAGAAGTTTCAGAACATGCAATTAATAAAAGAAACACACAAAAGATTATTCTAGACATTTGCTAAGATTATTTTATAAAAGTAATTACAAAAATCGTAGTCTTAAATTTTAATTATAAAATTTTCTGTTCCAAATATATTGATTGAAATTTTTACCAAGCGCAAAACCATAGTAAATAAAAATTGCAATAACAGATTTTAAAATAAAGAGGTAAGTGATGAAAAATTCTGCACCTGGATTATTATTATATTGGAATAAATCTTTAGGTACTATTAGTGTAAGAAATAAGGAAATTATACACATGAATATGATAATATTGTAAAGACTTTTAAAAGGCCACATCATTATTTTTCTAAAAAAACTTAGATCATTACCCCATTTGTGTATCAAATAAAAATAATCATTACCTAGGGATGCGAACATTAAAGGATCATCATAATTTTCAAGTTGAAATAAACTTGATGGCGCCATCATTTTAATTTCTCTGTTGATTTCTTTATGATCAGAGTAAAAAACCTTTAAATTTTTATACGCTTCATCTGGAACATGTCCCTTAAATAAATTAAAATCTAAAAATCTCAATCTGTAATCTATACATATTTTTTTTATCTCGGAAATATGAAATATTCTGTCAGAATTAATTTTGTCAAGCTTAAAATCTAAACTTAAATCGATATCAATATTCAGGTTTGCCTTTGACTTCCTTTTGGTCTTTAAGAGTTCAGCGTGAAGGTCTGTTCTAGGCATTTTTATTTCCATGATCAAAATTAAACAAAATCTATACCAAAAGAAATAATTTCTTGAAAGTATTTAGTTAAAATTAATTATGTGTTTTGCACACATATATCCAGGTGTTCCAGCTACACTCCCACAAGGAAATGATCCAGCTCCGCAATAGTAAATATTATTGAAATCAAAATATCTAAAAAAGCTTTTTTCTGGACAACTTGAGAATGTTCTTTTATTAAAGTTTTGATCACCACTTAGAGTCATGTGATCAATATTACCCTTTGGAAAATAAAACGTTTTTTTTAGGTCTAATGGTGTCAAAAATTTTGTTTCAATTAAGTCATCAATATTGACAATATACTTTGAAAGAAGATTTAAAATATCTTCTTTGCATTCAATAAGATCTTTGGATTCTTTGTTGAATGAAAAGTTTTTTGAAAAAAGAATCAGTTTTTCAATTCCTTCGTCATTCCCCATTTTCCTTTGTGCAGAACCCTCAGGATATATTTGAATGTAACCAGGTTCATAATCTTTGTAATTTTTGTATGCACTTTGACTTGATTTTTCAAATTCATTAAGATTTGAATTTGAAAAAATAAATCTAAACGATGTATCTAATGAGTTATCATTAACTGGATATTTCCAAATCACTGGGTTTTTAAAAAAAGCAGTTACCTTTCCGCTTGTTCCAATAAACTCATTATTGCTAATAGTTTTAACTTTCTTGTTGTCTTTGAGCAATATAGATGGAGTTAATGGATCAGTAGCAAATAACAGATAATCATAATCTAATTTTTTGTTTTCAAGATGTATTTTTTGAGATTTAATATTAATTTTTTTGATTGACACTGAGTAGTCAATTTTTACACCAAGTGATTTATTAATTTTTTCTAAATTTTCAGTGATTTCCCATATTCCATTTTTTACAAACCCCCAGTAACCATTAAAAATCGAACCTGAATCCATCAATGGTATTGTAAATGCAGTACCCTTTTCAAAAATTGATGCAGGACCACTTTCAGTAACAGTCATTCCCATGTATAACTTTGTTTTTTCAGATGTAAAATAATGGTTTAACAAGTCATATGCTGAGCCCTTAATCCATAACTCTGTAGTCTTTTCCCCAAGTATATTTCCAGCATCTAAAATATTTGGAATTTCACTTTTTTTATAGATGTTTTGTAAATAGCGGATTACTTTATTTTCGTCATTTCTAAAACCTGCAACATCGCCTTTTTCGTTCCATTTATTTTTCAATTCATTTTGTAAAGAATCAATATTTTGAAAAATTTTAGTGGGCTCTAAATCATCTTGAAAATAAACCAATTTAGGACTCTTTGGATAATAAGTTTCTACAAATTTTGATAAATGAGTTTCCTCAAATATGAACTTTTGCATCATCCCTAAAACTGTTGCACCTTTTGGATAATTTAAAACCTTTTTCCCTATTGCAACTGAATCCTTCACGCAAGCTCCACCAATATGATTGTTTTTCTCTAAAATATGCACATCAAAGTTTTGCTTCTGTAAATAATTAGCAGCTGTTAAACCATTAATTCCTCCTCCGACAATGACTACCTTTTTTTTCAAAAATTAAATTTTAATCCTGAAACAAAATTAATTTTGGGAGCTGCTTCATAAAACCTTGATCCAAATGCATTTATCCTGACATTGTCAATATATTCTTCATCCAGTAAATTTTCAATTGCCAAAAATGGTATAACATCTAATCCAAATAAAAATATTTTCTTGGAAAAATTAAAGTTTATTAAGTTGTATCCATTTACTAATGATGTATTAGAATTATTATTGTAAATTTTTCCAACCTTCTTCCAACTGAGAATTAAATTCAGACCTTTATCGTTGCTGTATTTTAGACTTAATTTATGAAAGCTATTGGGAATTCCCGCAATATTATTTTCTGAGTAGTCAATTTCTCCATTAGAAAAATTTTCAAATTTATATTCACCTCTAGTTAATGAATAGTCAATTACAAAATTTGAATTTAATTGAGCATTTAATTCTAATTCAGCCCCTTTTTTTGTTGTTTTTCCAGCATTTTGATATAAAACTTGACCAGTTGTTGATTCAAAAGGCAAAATTTCATTTTCAGTCAAAATATTGAAAAATCTAAGGTTGTATTTTAATCTCGTTAGTTTTTGATAATTAGAAATTCCAATTTCAAAAGATTTAGATTTTACTGAATTTAAATCGCTATTAAATCCAGATTGATCTATTGTAGCAGACAACTCATTTAGAGTGGGTGTTTCATATCCAGTTGAAATATTTGAAAAAATATCAAAATTTTTAAATTCATAATTCAAATTAAATGAGGGGTTTATTGACTTGATCTTTTGTGAAATTTTAAACGAGCTTATTAATATATTGTCCATAGTAATAGTATTATCATCATACCTAATTCCAGCTGATAATGCAAGTTTTCCAATATTTTTTGATCCAAAAAAATAAAGCCCAATATTTTCATATTTTTCAAATTGGTTCATTACCATTTCTGATTTTAGACCTAAATCATTGATAAATCTCTTTCTATGATCATTTTGATTATTATATGAAAAGCCTATATTGTATTTAATAAAATTTTCAGATTCAAAATTAAGTTTGTATCCCCAAAATGATTTATCTAAGTCTATAATTCCTCCATTTCTGAACGGAAGTTTTCCATCAAAAACTCTTCTGTTATAATAAATAGAATTGGTTAATTTAAAATTATTGAAAGCACTTTTTAAGTTGAGTCCTAATTTAAATTGTTTTACACTCTCTCTTGCATCATATTCTAAATTTCTAGCCCTAGCTTGTCTTCTGTCTGATTCTAATTCCACTAAGTTTAGACCGCCTGGATCCATGGCATCAGGACTGTCAAGGATATTTCCTACAATTTGTAATTTATTTTTACTACCAAGTTTTGCCAAATATTTAAAATTTGCATTTAAGTTTTTATATCCACTGTGGACTCTGTATCCATCAGAATTGGTATTAGAGATAAAGAAAATCATTTTTTCATTTTCATTTCTTACACCCACAGTAGTCTGAATTTTACTCATTGAAAATGACCCCAATGAGACACCAACATTTACAAAATTTTCTTCAAAATCTTCCAGTGTTGTGATTGAAATTACTCCACCAGCAGAACTTCCAAAAAAGGAGGAATTATTTCCCCTGTAAATTGAAATTCTATCAACTATTTCTAAGTTAATATTATCGATTTGAGATTGGCCATCTGGTGAGGTTTCTGGAATTCCATCTACAAAAATCTTAATACCCCTAATTCCAAAGTTTGCTCTAGAACCAAAACCTCTAATTGATATTCTTGCATCTTGGGCAAAGTTGTTGTTATTCATTATAAAAAGTCCAGGAACAGACTCAAGATATTCACTAATATTAATTTGCTGTGTTATGGTTTGAAATTTTTTAAAATTTAGGTTGGTTACAGGATAAACCAGATCTTTATTTCCTAAAAAGCTATTAATTGGTTCGACAATAATTTCGTCTAACTTTATTGTATCACTAACGGTTAATCTTTCTTGTGAATAAAGATGATTGCAAAAAAGAACAATTAAAAAAAGGAATTTTAGATTTTTCAATTTATAGATTTTTTAAATATTTAATTTCATCGTTTTTTAAGTATCTCCACTTTCCTCTCGGAATATCTAAATTTATATTTATTATTCGAATTCTTTCTAGTTTCTTGACCTTGTAGTCAAAATACTCACACATTCTTCTAATTTGTCTATTTAATCCCTGGGTTAGAATGATTTTAAATTGATACTCATTAACATATTTTGTCTGACATTTTCTAGTTCTAGTATTTAAAATCGGAACACCATTTTCTAATTTTTTTAGTATAGGTTTTGTGATCTTTTTATTTATTGTTACCAAATACTCTTTTTCATGGTTATTTCTTGATCTTAAAATTCTATTAACAATATCTCCATCATCAGTTAAAAAAATTAAACCTTCACTTAGCTTATCTAATCTTCCTATTGGAAAAATTCTTTTTTTATAATTAATAAAATCGATTATATTTTTTTCTTCTCTTTCAGTATCAGTTGTACATACAATTCCTTTGGGCTTATTAAATGCTATGTAGGTGAAATTTTTAATTTTATTTTTAATAATCTCGCCATCAACTTTAACAATATCTTCCTCTGCAACTTTATATCCTGGGTCTATTGAATTGTTGTTTACAGTAACTCTACCCTGAGTTATTAACTTATCAGCTTCTCTTCTAGAACAGAATCCTGATTGACTTAAAAATTTATTCACTCTTGTCTTATCCATTAGATTTCAAGTAGTCCAGTTGGTAGGTCCATCACTAAATTTTGTTTTTTTTTATCGATATTAGATATTAAACCTTTTGCAAATGGAATTAAAATATTCTTATTGTTATAATCAACAACAATTAAATTTTGTCCAACTTTTTTTTTTGTTGCAATTATTGGTCCAACAAAAGTCTTTTTGTTATATAGATTAAAGTTTACCAAAAAATCTAAATCATTATCGTTTTTTACTAACTCATCTTTTTTTATGTAAACCTCTTTCTTTAAAAGAGTTTTGGCTTTATTTTCATCATCAATGTGAAAGAAACTAAACTTGAAAAAATGTTTTTTGTAGGGGGTTGAGTTTTTGAGCTTGAAGGGTATGTAAGTGTCTTCAATTTTTATAAAAACTGTCTTAGATTTAATGATATCAAAATTCGAGTAAACAATCAGTTGGCCACGAAAACTGAATAGTTTGGAGATAGTTCCAAAAAAAACTAACTCATCAATTTCCATTAGAAACTAATCTTTTTTTTCTTCATCTGTTTGAGAAACTGACTCTTCTTCAGCAGGAGCTTCTTCAGCAGGAGCCTCATCAGCAGGAGCTTCTTCAGCAGGAGCTTCTTCAGCAGGAGCCTCTTCAGCAGGAGCTTCTTCAGCAGGAGCCTCTTCAGCAGGTGCTTCTTCAGCAACAGCTTCTTCAGCAGCAGCTTCTTCAGCAGCAGCAATAGCAGCTAATTTTCTTTTTTCACTGGCTTCTTTTTCAAGAGCTAATTCTTTTTTCTTCTTTTCAGAAAGATCTTTTTCAATTTGAGAAAGCTTATCGTCTGTTTTTTTATTTCTATCATTAATCCAATCCTCAAACTTTTTGTCAGCATCTTCTTGAGTTAAGGCACCTTTTTTAACACCATTTAATAAATGATTTTTTAAAAGCACACCTTCTTTTGATATTATAGATTTTGCTGTATCTGAGGGTTGAGCCCCAAATTGAATCCAATTTACAGTAGCATCTATATTTAACTCAACAATTGG
>QOQA01000008.1 GCA_003331875.1 Cryomorphaceae bacterium
GAGGATATCATATTAAGCCCTAACCCTGCTGTTAATTCATCGAATCTATGGATTGGTGGTAATGACAAAGATGTAACAATTAGTATGTTTGACAGTGCTGGTAGGTTGTTATGGGTAAAGAATAATGACATTAATAATTCTAGAAATATAGATATACAAGTTTCTAATTTAAAACAAGGACTGTATTACATTAAAGTTGACTCAGAAACAGTTAAAAAGACTGCAAAACTTATAAAAAAATAATATGAAAAAAATAGATTTAAGCTTATTGATTTTTATCTCATTATTAATGATTTCTTGTGGAGGAAAAGATGGTGGTGGTGGTGGTGATGTAGATCCACCTGACCCTGTAAACCCACCAACAGCATCCAGTCTTATTTCACCAGCAAATAATACAGAGTGCCTTGACGGTGAAAATGTTGAGTTTAGATGGAATTCATCTCAATATACAGATACATACACTATAAATATCAAAAATCTACTAAATCAATCTGTTATTTCTCAAAGTACTACATCAACTACCATAACAATACAACTAGAAAAGGGTCAACCGTATTCATGGTATATTGTTTCATCTTCAAATTCAACAAGTGATACAGCTGAAAGTGAAAAATGGAAATTTTATCTCAGGGGAGATCAAACTTCAAACTATGCACCTTTTCCAGCAGATCTAAAAAAGCCTGTATCTGAGTCGACAGTTAGTCCCGGTAATGTTGAATTTGAGTGGTCTGGTAGTGATGTAGATGCTGGAGATACCCTAACTTATGATCTATATCTTGGAACATCAAACCCTCCTACAACTAAGGTTCAATCAAATATAAGTACAACTAAAGTCACACAAAGCATCATAGATGTTGGTATTTATTATTGGAAAGTAGTCACTAAGGATAATTCAGGTAGTAATTCTGACTCAGGAGTCTCTAAATTTACAGTCTCTAATTAAGATTGTAAAATAAATTTATTCTTATACTTTTGCTATTCAATGTTTAGCGACAAAACTTCACATATTGATGATAACACAATAGAGTTATTAGAAAATGCTCAGAATAGAATAAGGCAAAAAAGGAATGTTTATAGACATTTTATATTTTTTCTTTTTATTTCAGGATTTATTTTATTTATTAATCTTGTTTTATCTGTTGGTGATAACTTAATGTTTTTCGATTATTCTTGGTCTATTTGGGTTGTATTAATCTGGTCTTTTATCTTAATGTACCACTTGTTTGATGTCTTTGTATCAAAAAGAATTATATCCAAAAAGTGGGTATCAGTTCAAAAAAGCCATTTAATTAAAGTTCAGCAAGAAAAGATAAGATCTTTGAAAAAGCATATCGAAAAAAAATCAAAGATTTATGCTGATTCAAATTCAAATAATTTAAATCAAATGATTACTATTATTGTTGCAGCATCTGAAAATGATATAATTGGAAATAATAATAAACTGATCTGGCATCTAAGTAAAGATTTAATCAGATTTAAAAACTTAACAAAAGGGCATCATGTTATCATGGGCAGAAAAACCTTTGAATCTATGCCCAAAGCTTTACCAAATAGAACAAATGTTGTCATCACTAGAAATAAAAATTACACAGCTGAAAATATAACAGTGGTCGATTCTCTTGAACGTGCATTAAAAGTTTGTAAAGATGATCCGCAACCATTTATTATCGGGGGTGGTGAAATTTATAGGATAGGACTGAAATATGCAAAAAGAATAGAACTTACAAGAGTTTATCACAATTTTGAAGGAGATACAACCTTCCCTCAAATTGATAAAAACTTATGGAAAGAGGTTAAGGACATAAAAATGTTTGATATTGAAAATCATAATTATAATTTCAGCTTCATAACATATGATAAAATTTAATTGAATGAATGTATTTGTATTCCCCGGACAAGGATCACAATTTAGGGGCATGGGTAAGGAACTTTACCAAAATTCAATCACCGCTAAAGAATTATTTGATAAAGCTGATGAAATTCTTGGTTTTTCATTATCAAATATTATGTTTGAGGGTTCTGATGAAGATTTAAAGCAAACCAAAGTAACTCAACCAGCAATATTTATTCATTCAATAGCAAAGTTGCTAGAATTAAATTCCAAAATTAAACCAGATTTTGTTGCTGGCCATTCACTAGGTGAATTTTCTGCTCTAGTAGCAAACAAAACAATTAAGTTTGAAGATGGCTTAAAGCTTGTTTATGCACGTGCAAATGCGATGCAAAAAGCTTGTGAAAATAATCCTGGTCGCATGGCTGCAATTTTAGGTCTAGACGATGAGGTAATTATAAATGAATGTAAAAAATTTAATAAATATGTAGTAGCTGCTAATTTAAATTGTCCAGGGCAAGTTGTTGTTTCTGGTGAAATTGAAGGAATTTTGGATATTTGTACGTTATTTAATAATATGGGTGCCAGGAGGAGTTTACAACTAAATGTCAGTGGGGCTTTTCACTCTAAATTAATGAATGATGCAAAAGATGAGCTTAAAGAATTTATTAATACAATTGAATTTAACACACCTGTTTGTCCAATTTTTCAAAATGTGACTGCTAAAGCTGTTACTGATAAAAACGAAATTAAAATAAATTTAATCAATCAAATGGTTTCGCCAGTGAGATGGTCTGAATCTATAGTTAGTATGATTAATCTTGGAGCCAGAAAATTCACAGAAATAGGTCCTGGTAAAGTTTTGTGTGGTTTGATTAGAAAAATCAATAGAGACGTATTTGTAGAAACAAGCTGATTGAGGGGTATTATATAATCAAGTAAAACTTTGCGAAAATGATATTTGTAAATGTATTATTTTAGTTAAAAATGAATATTGCTTATAATATATTGATAGATATTTTTAAAAAGATTTTACTACCAATAGCATCAATTGTCTCTGATCGAATAAAAAGTTTTATAAAAGTAAGAATTAACTTATTAGAAAAAATTAGTAGTGATGTTGATAAAAACAAAGAATACATTTGGATTCATGCAGCATCACTAGGGGAATACGAACTAGCAATTCCGCTTATAAAGGAAATTAAAAAAAAATTTAAAGAGGAAATTATTTTAACGTTCTTTTCGGAGTCAGGATTTAAATTAGATAAAAGAATAAATGAAATAAGTCATACATATTATCTTCCAATAGATACAAAGAATAATGCTAGAAAATTTATAAAAATAATAAATCCAAAAATTGCAATATTCATAAAATCAGAAATTTGGCCAAATTATGTTAAAGAGCTATCGAAAAAAAATATTAATACTTATATAGTAAACTACTCATACAATAAGTTTGTAAGTAAAATTTTAAATAATACGATAAGAAAATTTAATAAAATTTATGTACAGGACAAGATTAGTATGAAAAAGTTGGAAAGTTTAGGATTAAATAATATCGAATATTCGGGAAACTTGAAATTTAATAGGGCTTTATTACAAAAAAAAGAAATTTATAAAAATGACAGGTTACATAAATATTTAAAAGGACATAAATGCTTGGTATGTGGAAGTACGTGGATAGAAGATGAAGAGATTATAATTAAGTACATAAAAAGTAATGAAATAAAGGATTTTAAGTACATAATAGCCCCACACATAGTAAGTAAAGAAAATATAGAAAGAATAAAGAATAAATTTGAAAAAAAGGTAAATTTATTAAGTGATAATAAATATAATATACATTATAATGTACTAATAGTAGACTCTATTGGTGTTCTAAAGTATATTTATAAATTTGCATACGTATCTTATGTAGGGGGTGGATTTAAAATAAAAGGGTTACATAATATATTAGAATCGTGTATTTATGGAAATCCAATAATAATTGGAAAAAATTATAAATTTTTTAATGAAGCAGAAGACTTAATAGGCTTGAAAGGTGGGTTCAGTATCAAGAACTCAACAGAATTTAAAGAAATATTAAATGAACTTTTGTCAAATGAAAAGAAAAGAAAAGAAATAAAAACAATTAACAGTAAATTTATTAATGATAACCTTGTATCAATAAATCAAATTATTAACTCAATTAAAAATGAATAAAACAACTCTATTTATATTAATAATAGTCTCACAATTTTTAAACTCTCAATCGATTGATGGTGCTTGGGAAAAATATGAAACAAATTTAGCAGGAAATAATGAAAGGTACGTCGCAATTTTTTCTAATGGTTTCAACACCTCTACTGTATATAATAATATTGATGGAGAATTTATTTCAACTAATGGTGGATCCTGGTACCTTGATGGCAATTTATTAACTCAAAAAATTGAATTTGATTCTAAAAATTCTGAAAGGGTTGGGTTGACTACAACTTTTGAGATTGAGCTAAAAGATAATAAAATGACAATTATAAATACTGGAAAAACTTGGATTAAAATTGATGATGGAAGACCCGGCGAGCTGAATGGGGCGTGGCTCATGTCAGGTAGATTTAGGGATGGTGTTAAAAGTATGAGAAATATTGACAGACCCAGAAAAACAATGAAAATCCTATCTGGTAGCAGATTTCAATGGATAGCATATAATACTACAACCAAACAATTTATGGGAACTGGGGGTGGAACATATAAAACAATTGATGGTAAATATACTGAACAAATTGAATTCTTCTCAAGGGATAACTCGAGGGTTGGCGCTAAACTAGGCTTTGAATATAAATTAGATGACGGTGAGTGGAATCATATGGGTTTTAGTAGTAAAGGAGATCCTTTGCATGAGATTTGGGTTCAAAGAGAATGAAAGTGCGGGTGGAGGGACTCGAACCCCCATGCCGTGAAGCACTAGATCCTAAGTCTAGCGTGTCTACCAATTTCACCACACCCGCGAGGGAAACAAATATAAGCAAGATAATTTAATAGCTACAAGAGGATTTACTAATTTTACGAATATAATGGATGAGATTAAAGAATACATAGAAAAAAATAAAAATAAATTTCTGGAAGAATTATTTGAGCTATTAAGAATTCCTTCAATCAGCGCCAAATCAGAACACAAAAAAGATATTATTACTTGTGCTAAGTTATTAAAGTCCCATTTGGAAAAACAAGGTTTTAATAATTGTGAAATTTGTAAAACAAAGGGAAATCCGATAGTATATGGTGAAAAAATAATTGACAACAAACTACCTACAGTACTAGTATATGGTCATTATGATGTTCAGCCAACAGACCCTATTGAATTATGGAATTCGGCACCCTTTGAACCAATAATAAAAAAAACATCGATACACCCTGAAGGAGCAATCTTTGCAAGAGGCGCGTGTGATGATAAAGGACAAATGTTTATGCATATAAAGGCTTTTGAAATTTTAAATAAAAATGGCGGATTCCCTTGTAATATAAAAATAATGATTGAAGGAGAAGAAGAGATTGGGAGTGATAATCTTGAGATTTTTATAGAAAAGAATAAAGCAAAACTAGAGTGTGATATAATTTTAGTTTCAGACACAGGAATGATTGATAAAAAAACACCCTCCATTACAATTGGATTGAGAGGAATGACATATATGGAGCTAGAGCTGACTGGCCCTAACAGAGATTTACATTCCGGTCATTATGGTGGTTCGGTAATTAACCCAATTAATGAATTATCAAGAATAATTAATCTTCTACACGATAATGAAAAAAAAATTACCATTCCTGGTTTTTACAATGAAGTTATTGAATACAGTGATGTTGAAAGAGAAAAAATGGGGTCTATTCCATTTTCAGAAATTGAATATGCTAAATCTGTAGGTATAACTAATCCAACAGGTGAGAATGGCTATACATCAATTGAGCGAAGATCAATCAGGCCATGCTTAGATGTAAATGGTATATGGGGAGGATATACAGAGGAAGGTTCCAAGACTGTGATACCCAGCAAAGCGTATGCAAAAATTTCAATGAGATTAGTTCCTAATCAACAATGGAAAAAAATAAGTCAACTATTTTCTGATTATATAAGAAAGATAGCATCTCCAAATGTAACAGTTAAAGTGAGTGAACATCATGGTGGTGAGCCTTATTTAACATCGACAGAGTCAAAAGCATACACATCAGCTTCCAGAGCCTACACAGATGTATTTAAAAAAGAACCAATTCCGACAAAGGATGGAGGGTCAATACCTATAATAACACAATTTGAAAAAATATTAAAAAGTAAAACAATTTTAATGGGTTTTGGGCTTGATTCGGATGCTATTCATTCCCCAAATGAACACTACGGGATATCTAACTTTTTAAATGGTATTGAAACAATTACAAAGTTTTATTACTATTATACCAAATAACTATTTGAGCTTGATCAAGAAAAGCTCAGCCGCAATACCATCAGTCAAAAACTTACCTTTCTTAGAAACAGTGTATAAATCTTTATTTTTAACTAAATGATTTGATTTCAAATAGCTTTGAGACTTATTCATGAAGTGTTCATAAAAATTTTTCCCAAAATTTTTTGAAATATAGTCACCAGATACTCCCCAAACTGTCCGTAAACCAGTCATCACATATTCATTGTATATATCAACTTTTGAGAGAACCTCTCTTTTCGCATTTAGTTTGTTACTTTCAATATCTTTAATATACTTAGAGTTATTTGAAATATTCCAGCTTCTTGTGAGTCCATCAAAACTGTGAGCAGAAGGTCCAATTCCAATATATTTTTTTCTTAGCCAATACCCAGAATTATTTTTTGAGTAAAAACCCTTCTTTGCATAACTATTCATTTCATAATTTTCATAATTTTCATTAGAAAGGAAATTATTTATATACATGTACTGCCTATAAACATCATCATCTTGCGGCATACTTACAAGATTTTTATTAATCTGAGATTCTAGTAATGTTTTTGGCTCAACAGTCAAAGCATAAGTAGAAATATGCTTTATATCGTAAAATTGTGATAACCTTAAATCTTGATCTAAACTATTTATATCCTTGTTAGGAATCCCATATATTAAATCAATAGATATATTTTTAAAAAATAATAATGAGTTTTCAATTGACTCAATAGATTGTTTTGACGAATGAACCCTTTTCATTAATTTAAGTGAATTATCATTTAATGTTTGAATACCTAAACTAATTCTATTGATTTTTGTTTTACTAAGAGATTTTAACTTTTCTTTTGATAAATCATCTGGATTAACTTCGATTGTGATTTCTAAATTATTGGATAAATTATAGTTATTCTCAATAGCAAGAAAGATGTCCTCTATGTCTTTAATTTTTAAGAGTGAAGGAGTCCCGCCGCCATAATATATTGTTTCAATTTCCTCGTTGTAATTCTTTGACCTTAGAATAATTTCTTTTTTGATCGCATTAACCATATCATGATAAAGAGTCAAGGATGTAGAGAAATGAAAGTTACAATAGCTACATGCTTTTTTACAAAACGGAATGTGTATATATATTCCTGCCAAATTTAATTTTTTAATCTGTCAGGATTGCTTTTCAAAAACGAATTCCATCCGGAGTACTTTTCACTACCAACTACATTATTTTCATTATAAAAATGACATACTGCAGCAGCTAAGCCATCAGTAGAATCTAACTTTTTTGGAAGCTCTTTAAACTTTAAAATAGATTGTAACATTTTTGCAACCTGCTCCTTTGACGAATTACCATTACCTGTAATAGCCATTTTTATTTTCTTTGGAGAATATTCTTTTATTGGTATTTGTCTAGATATACCAGCAGCCATAGCAACCCCCTGTGCTCTACCAAGTTTTAACATTGACTGAACATTTTTACCAAAAAATGGTGCCTCAATTGCAATTTCATCAGGCTTATGTAATTCAATAATCTCAATTATTGATTTGTAAACCTTATCCAGCTTTAAAGAATGATCTTTTATTTTACTCATATTTATTTCACCGAAATCTAAAAGAGATATTTTTTTGTCTTCTACAATTATTAAACCGTAGCCCATAATATTAGTACCTGGATCAATACCTAAAATAATCTTAGAGTTCATGTTCAATATTTAAAATTATCGGGAGAATAAATTTTGATTTTACTTTAATCCCATAATCAGTTTTTACCGCAGGAATAATATTGGGTATAGAATCTAATATTTCATAGATAATCGATTTTATTTTTTCATTATCATTTTCGGAATTTTCAAAGTCTATTCCGTTTGGATAGATCTTTCCATTCTTATCAACAATTATTTTTATTTTAAGTGAATCATTAAATTTTAAATCATTGATGTGTGAGTTGTTTTTTAAATTATTTATAAGATATTTATTTAAGTAGTCATTTAAACAACTAAATCTTTTTTTTGCATCAACAAAATTTTCACATTTAGGAACTGTTGGGTATTCATCGCTAGAACTCCACATTAATTTTTCTACTTTTTCAATTTCCTTATCAATTGGTAATTGACATGAAAAAAAAATTAAAAGGAAAAAAATCAAAAAATATTTAATGTAATTTAACTTTAAAATTGACATTTGTTTCAAAATACAAAATTAGTTTAATAAAGTGATATGGACATTTTAATTTTTGCAATTGGAGTAATTTTATGCTTGGTTGGAATAATTGGAAGTTTTTTACCTGTTATTCCGGGACCAATTACATCATGGTTTGGACTACTAATTTTAAACTTAACTGATGCTGTTCCTTTCAATTTAAAATTTATTTTAATAACATTATCAGTTGCAATTTTAGTTTTCTTATTAGACTTTATCACACCTATTTATGGCGTAAAAAAACTTGGAGGGTCCTACGGAGGTCAAATTGGCGCTAGTTTAGGTTTACTGATTGGAATTTTTATTATTGGTCCTCTTGGAATTTTTATTGGACCAATAATAGGTGCAATTACAGGTGAGATGATTAATAACAAGGATTTAAAAAAATCGCTCAAACCTGCGTTTGGGTCAATTTTAGGTACCCTAACAGGGATTGTTTTAAAATTTTGCTTAAGTATGACTTATTTTTTCTTTTTCCTTAATATATTTTGGCAATACAGAGAAAATTTTTTTTAATAATAGGCAGTCCTGTTATCTATAATTTTTGATTCAGATTTAAAAGATTCTAAAATTTTAGATTCAGTAGCTGATCTTCTTTTATTTGATAATTGATTTTCAAAACTTATATAAGTTGATGGAGTCTCAACCTTATTTATGTTAACCAATTTGATCATGTAAACGCCTTCCTCACCTGGAAAAAAACTAGAGGTTTCACCAACCTCTAATCCAAATGCATTTCCTATAATAACTGGCTCAAATCCGGCTTGAGCAACAACAGGTGAACTTTGGTTGATAGCCGATACAGAAACAATTTCTAAACCTTTCTCATTAGACAAATCATCTAGACTATTGTATTTTTTATTTTCTTTTATGATCATATCAGCTTTTTTATTTTTTCTTAATTCAGGTAAAGCTAATATTGATCCTGTGTTTAAATCCATTAACCCATCGTTTCTAACATCTTTTAACTGGGCTAAAACATATCCGCCAGAGCTTAAGTCAAATCTTTTATAATCTCCTATTTTTGTGTCATCTTCAAATAGCCACTTAACTAAATTTCTTTGATTCCCTAGAGCAGGCAATTCGTGATCAAGCGGGGTAATACTCGAGAGTGATTTGGATTCATAATCAAATGATTCCGCTGTACTAATAAGGTCCTTAGATTTTGACAATTCAATTTCAAATTTTGAGGTAACATTAAAAACAGAATCACTTGTAAAATTTGATGGAACATTTTTTAGGGCAATTGTTGCAACTTTAGCTAGATCCTCTTTTGCAACAACTTTAATAACATGAAACCCGAATTCTGTTTCAACGACACCAATTCTCCCGATATTATTTTTAAAAACATAATCATTAAAAGGCTTCACCATCATACCCTCTTGAAAAAAACCTAAATCTCCGCCACTACTTTTTGAGGGGCCATCAGAAAAATCTAGAGCTAAACTTGAAAAACTATCAGGATTTAACCTTGCTAGTGCAAGGATCCTATTTGCTTCAATTTTTGCCTCATTTTTAGATCTTTCTACTGATGGGTCTGCATTTTGTGAACCTTTGTAAGATATTAAAATATGGCTGGCCCTGACGTTTCCATTATTTTTCTTTTCAAGCATTCTTGAAATTTTCATAAAACCATTGTCTTTATATGGACCATAAATTTGATCATTATTTAAATTGAAGATCATTTGCGCGTGATCTGAGCTAAAAAAACCCTTTGGTCTGAATAATGAATCAAATGCTACATCAGAATTTTCATCAATATAAAAATCAAAATCATTAGTACTCTTAAAGCCCTTAACGAATTCATTCAAATTTGAAACGGGGTTGAACTCTTCGCGATCGTTTAGAAATGAATTTAGTTTATCTCTCAAATCTCTTTCATCTTTGTACGAGGGTAATTCCTCAAATACAACATATTCAAAATCTCTTGTAGGCTTTTGCTCAAAATCGTCAGAGTTTTTATTTATATAGGCCTTTATTTCAGAATTTGAGATAGTGACTAAACTGTCAGGAATTGAACTGTAGGGAATTTTGACATACAATATATTTGCAGTTAAATTAGACTTTAAAAATTCTAATTCACCCTCATAATTTGATGAATTAATTCCAGACTTTAAAAGGTTTAAGTAGTTGTTCTGGTCAATTTGGTTTTTGAATTCTTTTTCTTGCAATGTCCACTGACTGTAACCTTGCGGGTTAAAATCTTTTAGATTTAACACAAAATCAGTAAACTTATCAATATCAAAGATGCCAGCATCATCTAAGAATCTTTCATCACTATTAAAATTAGGGTTATTGGTTAAAAAATCATCGAGATGAGCTTTTCCAGATCCAAGACCCAGCTGATCTATCCTTTGTCTAAAAATTTCCTTACGGGTAACTTGATCCCATGATGTATTAAGGGCTTGTAAGTCAGAAAAATTATATGATTTTTTTAAAAAATCAACTTGATTTCTAAAATCGGTAATTGATATTTTTTCACCATTAACTTCGCCGATTGGGTCTTGGGATTGAAATCCAGAACCATCAAATACACCAGCAATTACAAATGCAAATAGTGCCATACCAATTACGGAAATCAAAACAAAAGAGTTTCTTCTTAAACTACCGAGTGCTGCCATAAAAAAAATTTAGAAGACGAAAATACAAATATCTATTATAACAACAATAAAAGTAGTATTTAAAGAAATATAGTTAGATATAAACTAACTGCTATTTTTTCTATTATTAAACTTTTTTCTGTAATACCTTCTGAAAACAAACATTAAAAAAGAAAGAATTCCTAATATTAGTAAAGGAATATTCCCATCGATTGTTTTTTTTAAAAAAATGATATCAAAAAAAACAACTAAAAAAATTATTAAATACGCAATTTCTGAGATTTTGTGATATTTCATATTATTTAATTATCATCAAATAAAAAACTTCCATTCAATTGACCAGTTTTAAGTAATTTAAAAGATCTATCAGCATCAAGCTTATTTGCATTTATATCATATTCATTACTTGAAAAAACAATATCTTCTTCAGTAAACAACCACTCTTGCTCAGGATCCCAATATATTTGATTTGATTTAATTTTATTACCATCAGATGACTGAATTATAACATTGCCCTTGAGGCTAACAATTTTTGTTTTATAATACACAATACCGTAATTGGCCGACACATTTGTTGAATCATTCTTATTTTCATAAAATCTTATGTTTAATCCCTCAGGGAATTCAGCATAAGGAAATGTTTGGTTTGTGTAATCTAAATTTAAAGGTGAATTTAAGACAGCTTTGACTATTGCAGAATCTGTATATTTTAAATTAAAATTTTCAGTGATAGCTGCTGGTGTTCTTGAATATTTATTGATATCAATAATGCTTTCAAAATCATTTTTACAGGATTGTAAGACTGCTAATATAAAAAGTAAAAAAACTATACGAATCAAAACTAAAGGGTCGGGACAGTTACAGATAAGCCAATCCAACAATTAAAAGTTATCACCTTACCAGAATTACCCTCAGTGAAGATATCAGTTTTTGATGGAGCTCTTCCTAAGTAACTCTCGGCAGCTTTTAACGCAGTTTTTCTTATGGTCGCGTCAATTTTTGCCGCTTTTCTAGCTTCTCTTTCTGCAAGCCAATAAACTGCTCTTTTTTCAAATTGAGTTTCCCCACAACCGTTTGCGCTACTTGCATACAAATTAGCAATTAAAAGATTTGCTCTACCCATGGAAGGTTGAAATTCAAGAGCACGTCTTGCATAATTTCTAGATCTATAGAACTGTCTAGTATTTTTGAATTTTGTGGCAATTTTATAAAGAATTCTTGCTTTTTTGATATTGTCAGTCTGAAGCTCAATAGATTCATTATAAAACTTTAATGCCTGTTCTGTGTTATTTTTTTTATCATTTAACAATCCTAAATAGTAAGCAGAATTAGCTGAAGGGTTTAAATTATGCAATAACTCTACAAGAACAACAAACAATGGATCATCTGAACATTCCTTACTATCCATCCTACTTGCTGCTCTGTTGAGCCATAAAGGATTAGTCTTATTTTCTTCTAAATTTTTTCTATACAAGGGAATTAGATTTTCACATGTTGATTCCTTGGCAATTATTGCATTCAGATTTCTTAAATATATATTCGAAGCATTAGAATTTATTTCATAAACTCTTTTGTTTCTTTTTTCTCTAGATGTTAAAGCAATTCCGGAACTCTCTTTATTAATAATGACATCAATTTGTTTAGAATATTCGTCAATTATTGAATTATACCTTTCAGATAATTCTTCATATTTATTAAAAATTTGATTTAATGTTATTTCACTTTTTCCTGCCTTGTATAGCTCAAAATATGTTTTGAAATAACTATATAGCGGCTTTGGATCATCAAAACTTACAGGATCAGTTTGATATGCATTTTCAAATAAATCATAAATTTCACTTTTAGTTGCCAATTTATAATCGATCATTTTTTGAGCCTTATTAGACATGATTTGACCAACAATTGAACTACCATTATAGGCTGGAAAATTTATCAACCACTCATCGTAAAGCCTTAATAAATCTTCTTGGTATGCAATCTTTAATTCACCATCGGATTTCTTTATGAATTCCTCCAGCATTCTAGTTCCTTGAAAGTAAATTGCAGGATTTATTTTAGGACATTCTTTTCTAACTGACATCCAAGGTTCGTAAGCCGCGTCATAGTTTTTAACCTTGTAATATTCAGCAAAAATTGAAAGATTTGAGTTACAATCTATCGAGAGTTGAGAGTTGAGGTTGGATATTATTAATAATAATGTTAAAAAAATTATTTTTTTCATAATTAATTATACATTGATCTTATAAACCATAAATCATTGAGCGAAACACCAATCATTAAATTTAGATAGTTTTCTTTAATCAAACCAAAGTCATCAGTACCTCTTTGCCCAAATTCTAAACCGATATTTGCTTTCGATATCCTACCCACAGGTAATCCAAGTCCAAAATTTATACCAAAATCTTTAATATCTTGTCCATTCACCTCTAATGCTCCATCAATGAATTTAAATCCAGCTCTGTAAGTGACCCTGTCAAAAAAACTTGTGAATGAATCAAACTGAGGAAGAAAGAAACCTCCCGCAGAGTATATGTTATGTTCATTAAAGTTAATGTTATCTAAAGCCATCAACTCATTTTTGTAACCATTACCACTAACTGATTTAATATTTACACCAAAAAACCATTTTTTATCTTCTCCAAAACCAATTCCAAAGTTTGAAAAACTTGGAATAATAAACTTGGTTTCATCCATTTCAGTTAATGATAAATCAATATTTTCGGTATCACCACCAAAACTACCATCAGATTTTAAAGTTGCAATTGATTGTGAATTTTTCGACGTTAAACTTGACTCAGGTTGATATACAAAAGAGCTGTATATCAGAGTGTTATTTCTAAATTTTTGTTGAAAAACTGCTGAAAAATTATAGCTAAGTCCACTCAAAGATGATTCACTTGAAACTCTAGTGTAAAGTTCTACATCAGTCAATAACTTTGAATGATAATGATTTAAATTACCAAAAGAGTACGATGTACTTATTCCAATGCCAAAATTTTTGAATAATTCAAACCCTAAACCTACAAAAGCACTATTAATTCCACCATCGCCATCATACCGGTTGGTACTAATCGGATCAGTTGATTCATCAACTGATTCAAGAAGATAACCAACAGAGGTGTTTGGTTTTATACCAAAATTAAACCCTAAAATTTTAGTTGGTATTGATACTGACAAGTAATTGAGACTTGCAGTTGTTGACTTTGCATTATTGTCCTGGGCAGTATATCTATTATTTTTTAAATTAAGTCCAACCGAATAGTTTACAAATCTTAGTTTAGACAGTGAAGCAGGAACATTCAAATTAACTGAGACACTATCGTAATACGAAGTATTTCCTCCCATCATTCTATTTTCCACTGTTGCTGAAAAATTTGTTTCACCAACACCGAAATATGAATATGGAGAATAACTTGATTTCTGAGCAAAGCTTATTTGAATTAAAAAAACAGTAAGCAGAAGTGAAATTTTTTTCATCTTATTTGTTCGTTTCTATCAAGTATTCTAGACCTTTAAAAACGTAATTTGAAGATGTAAATATGGTGTTTTTTATAATACCTGACAAGTAAATTGAATCTCCTCCAGTTATAATTACTTTTAAATTGGCATATTGACTAGAATATTTTTTAATAAAGCCCTCAATTTCTAGTTGAACTCCTATTAAAGTACCTATGTTGACTGAAGATTCGGTGTCGTAGGCTTTTAAATCTTTTGGGTAATTTGGCTTTATTTTTTTTATTAAAAATGTTCCTTGATTAATTGAATCAAATCTTAGTTTAATACCAGGCGATATTCCGCCAGCTAAATATTCATTATTTTTTGTTTTAATATCATACGTTATACAAGTTCCAATATCAATAATTAAGACATTTTCGTTGGGATAATCTTTATGGGCAGCACAAACTAAGGCCAAACGATCGTCACCAACCAAACCTTCTTTGTAGGGATTTTTAAATGGTAAATGATTATTCTTTTTTAAATCAAAAAAGTAGCTATTAGTTTTTAAAAACTCAATCAGTTCAATATTTGGAATAGAAACATTTGACAAAGAGGAATGAGTAATTTTATAATTGGAGAATAATTCCTTTATTTTTTTAATCAATTTACTTGAAGAATGAATTTCATTGAGAATTGTGTAATCTTTTGTTATTGCAATTTTAGATTTTGAATTACCTATGTCAATTAATAAATTCATTGGACAATGATAAAATTAAACAAGTTTTTACCAATTTGTTTAATATCTAGTAAAACCTTTATATTTGCTGAGCTAAAATGCAATGGTACCTTAGCTCAGTTGGTAGAGCAAAGGACTGAAAATCCTTGTGTCCGCAGTTCGATTCTGCGAGGTACCACAATAAGTCCCAAAAATTGGGACTTTTTTTTTACATTTATAAAAAATTATTATCATGAATAAACAAATACACTATCTAACATTATTAATATTGATTTTTTTATTTAGTGCATGTACAGTAAATACAGATCAAAACAACAGTATGGTAACGTTTGAGAATGGCGATATTATGACAGGTGTAACTGAGGATCCACTTGGAACTAAATTTTCTTATCCAACTGGCGAAGCAGCAATCACTAGTCAAATTAAAAGATGGGAGCCTGGTTTTCAATCACCATGGCATTATCACCCATACACGGGGGTTGCATATGTTGTTCAAGGAGAATTAACTGTAAACTATGATACAGAAATATCAATAGATGATAAGGATGCTGAAAAAAAAATTATAGTTACACAAACATACAAGGCAGGGGATAAAGCTTTCTTAGGTGTTGCAAACATGTGGCACTTATCAGAAAATAAAGGTTCTGAAGATTTGATTTTCATAGTTTCTTGGCTTGGTGAAAAAGACAAACCACTAGCAGTTCTTGAATAAGTTTCAAATAATTGTAAATATTAAAGCCGCTAAGTGCGGCTTTTTTTATGAGATTAAATTACCATCTTCATCCCACTTGGCAATATCAAGTCTTTTGGATTGATCTACAAATTTTGACAACCATTCCTCATCATAACTTAAACCGTGGTCATCTAACACCTCTTGCGGGACTCCGTCCCATACATTTGGACTGTTTCCTTTATAACCAAGTTCTTTAATTCCGACCTGTGAAGTGAAATATCCTGTTACAGTTAAATTTCTTAAAAGATTAAACCATTGGACTTCATCTGGTAAATCACTCATGTCCTGGTTTGGGTCATAATAAGCTATTTTGTCAAGTATTTGTTTTTGTGAATCCTCAGGAATATCTGTAAACTTTTGGTTAAAACTTAAATCACTTTCCTTATTTATCCAATTGATTCCATCTCTTAAAGGCTTTTGATATGAGGGAATATCTTTCGCTATGAATTCGATTAGTTGGACAACTTCAGCCTCCTCTATAGATCCATTCTTGTTGGGTGGTAAGATTAAATTGCATAATTTATTTAGGGTTGTCAATTCTTGATCAGTAAAAAAATCTTGATTGAAAAGTTGGTCATCATATAATTTTTCTTTTGGTGTTCTACCGTACTGGTATCGAGTTAATGACCTCTTTATTTTTTCTTGAGTGACACCATAACAACCATTTAGTAAATATGAAGCACCTAAGGCACCAAGAGTTATTGTTTTTATTGAATCTCTTCTTTTCATTAAAAATTTTGTTTTTTAAACTCTGAAACAATATGATCAGAAGCTCTCCAAGCTAAAGCCATAATGGTCCATGTTGGGTTTTTATCTGCTTGTGAAACAAAAGGTCCAGCATCAACAATAAAAACGTTATCAACATCATGCATTCTTTCAAATTTATCAACAACAGATTCTTTTGGATTGTTACCCATTCTTGTTGTACCAACCTCATGAATAATTTCACCAGGTTTAGTTAGACCATAATTTGATTCAATACCAGGCTTGTTCCATAATGGCTGACCACCCATATTATGAATAATTTCTTCAAAAGTATCCTGCATGTGTTTTGCTTGTTTTATTTCGTGATCTGTCCATTTGTAATTAAATCTTAATACAGGAACACCATATTTATCAACCTTATCTGGATCGATTTCACAATAATTACTTTTCATTGCTATTGATTCTCCACGACCAGAAAACCCAATTGTGGATCCATAATATTTTTTCATATCTGATCTTAAAATATCACCATACCCACCAGCTTTTAATCCGAAGAATTTATTAAAGTGATTTACATTAAAGCCTGTACCATAAGTTGGGGCACCCATACCTCCCCATACCTCGATGTGATAACCTCTGGGAAAATCTAAACTTTTATTATCAAGCCACCAAGGTGAATATACATGCATTCCTCCAACACCATCTTCATTATAAGTTTTTCTGTTTGTAAGCTGTGGCAAAAATGCCATCATGTCGCCACCTGTTGAGTCATGAAGATATTTTCCAACTAAATCACTACTATTACCTAAACCATTTGGGTGTTGTTTAGATTTAGAATTAAGCAGTATTCTTGCAGAACTGCATGCAGATGCTGCCAAAACTACTACTTTTCCTCTCAATTTATATTCAATACCATCATCTTTATTAATGTAAGATACTCCAGTAGCTTTTCCCTCCGAGTCAGTTTCAACCGTTCTTACCATTGAATTCACAAAAAGATCAATTTGACCGCCAGCATTTTGAGCAGGGAATATTAAACATGATCCGGATGAAAAATCAGCATAAACATTACAACTTCTTGCACAGCCATTGCAATAAAAACATACACCCCTGTCATTATTAATTCTTTTTGTAACTACTGAAAGTCTTGAGGGTATTACTTTAATATTAGCTTTTCTGGCTGCATTTACATAATACAATTCGTGTAATCTAGGTTTTGGAGGCGGTAAAAAAAAGCCATCAGGGTCATTATACAAATTTTCTTTAGTTCCAAAAACACCAATTAATTTATCTACTTGGTCATAATAAGGCTTTAAATCATCATAGGTTATTGGCCAATCTTCACCCAAACCGTCTACTGATTTTTTTTTAAAATCATTAGGTCCAAATCTTAATGAAATTCTTCCCCAGTGATTAGTTCTTCCACCTAACATTCTAGATCTGAACCACCTAAAATTAGTATCATCTTTTTGTGTGTAAGGTTCGCCATCAATATCCCAGCCACCATAGGCCTGATCAAAATCTCCAAATGGTCTAGTGCTACCCGCACCCCTACGAGGGGATTCCCAAGCCCACTTTAATTGTGTCATTTGTTCAGGGTTTGCTGGGTCATAATATGGTCCCGACTCAACAACAGCTACACTCAGTCCCGCTTCAGATAAAACCTTAGTAGCCATGCCACCACCAGCACCAGAGCCAACAATTATCACATCATATTGCTTAGAATTTTTTTTTATTTCCATTAATCAAGCTCAAGTATTTTCATGTTTCTATATGAGATAATTCCTGGGTGGTCCTGTATTACCAAATGACCTTTTTTAAATTTCCCAAAATCACCGTGTCTAAAACTTTTATCCTCATAATTTGAAAATTTTGAATTTTTCACCATTTCATCCCAGCTATCGCCACTCAAACTGAAGTTAGAAACTTTAGTGCCATTATGAATTACTTCACCATAATTTTGTCTGTGGTCAATAGTAATCAAAAATGAATTCCAATCACCAGCTTTTTTATTTACATTTTTTTTTGGTGCAATCATATCATATAGTGCACCTGCACTATGCTTAGGGTTTGGCAATGAACCATCAGATTGTCTAAGATCTAAAATCTGTATTTCAGGTCCAGTTGAAAAGGGATGTGTATATTTATAGTCCTCATTAACTCCCCACATAAATCCACTATTACCCCCAGGACTGACCGTCCACTCAAAATATATTTTAAAATTTGTGAACTGTTTATCAGTAACTAGACTATTGTCTACGTTACCTTTTTTAAATGATGAATTAAAGGTTAAAATTCCTTTCTTATTTGACCAACCTGTTTTGTTATTTGTTTTGTCTTGATAATAATGCCAGCCATCTAATCCAATTTCAGGAATTAAAACTTGCCAATCGTTTTTAGAGTCATCTTGAGACAGAGCAATAAAACAAAAAAATACTAAAAATAATATTGTTGTAAAGAACTTATTCATGTATTAAATATCCCATCCAGGTCTTGAAACTCTACCTACAAATTGGTTGGCTAAATCAAAATTTGTTATTTTCATTGAAGCTCCGTCCCATAAAAGTTTTTTTCTTCCGATGTAATTATCGTGTTCTGAAACATGTACAGTATTACTAGAGTATTTTGGTTTTTTAGTTCCAATCAACATATAAGATCTTATTGCAAGGTTACCCATTAAAACGGCCTCTGTAAAAGGACCTGCGTATTCAAATGATGCAGACAGGTTTTTATGCTCATTAGAATTATAACCTTTTTTACATGCATCAATCCATTTTTTATGATGAATAAAATCTAACATGGGTACTTCGTTTCCAGTTGAATCTGTGCTAAATGAGACTGTTTTTTCCCCTTTTCTATATAGTTTTGGGTTTATTCCATATGTGCCGCACGAAATAACTCCTTTATCCCCAATCATTATAACCCCATTTCTACTATATTCTTCTCCTAAAAAATCTTCAGGAGGAATTACATCTGGATGTGAGGGTCTAAGACCTCCATCCATCCACACTAATTCAACTTTAGATTTATTTTTTGATGTTTCATCAAAATGAAGTGTAACTATTGATGAAGAAGGACAACCCTCAGGGACATAATTATGGTTCCATGCTTTTTCAAATACAGTTGCAACGCTACATTCAACATCTGTTGGATACCCTAGATTAAGAGTTTTGAAAGGGGCATCGAGTAAATGACAGCCCATATCCCCTAATGCACCTGTACCATAATCCCACCATCCTCTCCAATTAAATGGATGAAGTTCTGTGGTGAAGTCAGTATAATTTGCAGGTCCAAGCCACAAATCCCAATTCAAGTTTTTAGGTTTTTCCTGAGATGATCTTTTCATTTGAAAACCTTGTGGCCATACAGGTCGATCAGTCCACACATTTATTTTTGAAATTTTTCCAATTAATTGTTTATCAATCCACTCTTGAATTTTTAATATTCCTGAGGATGAACCACCTTGGTTACCCATTTGAGTAACAACTTTATTTTCTTTTGCAAGCTCGGTAAGAGTCCTTGCTTCTTTTATATTGTGAGTTAATGGTTTTTGTACATATACATGTAAACCCTTTTTCATTGCGTTTGAAGCAATTACTGCATGTGTATGGTCAGGTGTTGTGACCGTTACTGCGTCTAAATCTTTTTCATTATCAAGCATCTCTCTGAAGTCTTCATAAAAATTAGCGTTTGGATAATATTTTCTAGATGATGTAACCCCATTCGTAGAATTTTCAGGGTCTACATCACAAAGAGCAATCACCCTCTCATTTTTAGCCCAATCACCCATAATGTCTTGTCCTTTACCTCCAATACCAATAGCACCTATATTTAATTGATCACTTGGTGATACATATCCATTTCCTCCCAAAACATTTCTGGGAATAATAAAGAAACCTGTTGAAAATAAACTAGACTTTTTTATGAAATTTCTTCTTGTTTTGTTTTTCATTAATTTTTTAATAATTTGGGATAAAAGCTCCATTAAATTTATGAAAAAAATTCTAAAAATTTTTATTGTTTTTCTAGCGTTTTCGTCAACAATTAATTCTCAAAAATTAGATGAAAAAAAAGTTTTGATAATGTGGGGTGGATGGGAAGGACATAAACCACAACTTTTTGTAAAATATGTTTCAGAATGGTTAGAAAAAATGGATTATAAATATGTTGTGTCAAAAAAACTAGAAGACTACACAGACTTTAAATATCTTTCTCAATTCGATTTAATTATTCAGTCCGTCACAATGAGTGAATTATCAAAAAATCAGGAGAGAGGATTGTTAACTGCGATTAATAGTGGAGTAGGTATTGCAGGAGCGCACGGTGGAATAGCTGACTCATTTAGAAAACAAACCAATTATCAGTTTATGATTGGTGGACAATGGGTTGAACACCCTGGAAAAATTAAGAAGTTTACAGTCAATTTTTTAAAGGATGAATTAACTGAAGGACTTAATGATTTTGAGATTGAAACAGAACAATATTATATGCACTATGATCCGAATATTGAGATAATAGCAACTTCAAAGTTTGATGGTAAACCATTTACCCCTAATAACGCAGATTTTCTATTAAATCCAACATGGATAGATGGTGTTGTAATGCCAGTTGCATGGAAAAAAAGATATGGTTTGGGAAAGGTTTTTAATGTTTCAATTGGGCATGATCCTGAGGAATTTAAAAAACATCCAGATGCATGGAAGTTACTAACACGAGGCTTTATCTGGGCAATGAGAGATTGATCAAAACTCAAATAAGATTTCAATTTTTTTAGCTGGAAAATGTTTTTCAATTGTTTTTAAATTTCTTGTAAATCCTATCAAATATCCTCCCCCACCAGAACCACAAAGTTTTAAATAGTATTCTTCATTTTCAATACCATCAATCCATAATTTTTTAAAATTATCTGGTAACATCTCTTGGAAGTTAGTAAGTGTTTTTTTTGATAGATCAATAAAGTTCTTTTCAAACACTTCATAATTGCAGTCTAAAAAGTTTGTAATTGTGTCATTTATAATGCTAACAAAATCATTTTCAAAAAAGGATTGAAAATTTATATCATCTAATTTTTCGAAAAAAGTTTTAACCAATGTTTGAGTGTTACCTTTTGAGTTAGTATCAATAAGAAAAAGAGCTCTATTAGAATTGAGATTTTGATTAGGAATATTAATTAACTTAACATTAATTTTTGACTCAACTAGAATAGGCTTTTGAATGTAACAACTCAAAGGGTCAATACCTGACGAATTTCCATGAAAGAAGGATTCCATTTGAGATAGAATTGATTTTAAATTATTTATTTCTAACTCTTTTTTATTTTGGTATTTGTAGGAATAATATACAGCAGCTACAACCGCACCACTACTTCCTAAACCGTAACTTTCAGGAATCGTACTATCAAAATATAAACCATTATCAATATCTGCTTTAAACTTTAAAATATTTATTTTATTACCAATAAACTTATTGTCTTTCAAATAGTCAGAAAATGCTTTTAAATTGGCATTTGAAGTTTTTTGGTAATCATCTGCTATTTTTGAGAATTTCAGAGAACCAAAATATTTTTTGTATGGGATAACTAATGCTTTTGAGTTTTTTATAACACCATATTCACCAAACAGTAATATTTTTGAAAAAAAAAATTTATTACCCATTATTAGATTTTGGTCCTTCACTTATTGAGTCGTGAATATATTTTTTATTGCTACAAAATCGTGATAGGTTATTATCAATAAATTTCTTTATTTCAATTTCTTCATTTTTAGGATATAATAAGTGCACGTTTGCTCCAGCATCAAGTGTAAAACATATATTTAAGTTAGTTTTCTTTCTATAATTCCAAACCTCATTTATAATTTGAAGGGTATTTGGTTTAAATAAAATATAAGGCGTTTTAGATGTCATCATGAGAGCATGCAACATCAATGCTTCCTGTTCAACAACTTTAATAAAAGATTTTAAATCTCCTGTTTTAAGGGATTTTTTTAAAATACCAATATTTTCATTTGCTTGATCAACTCTGTCTTTTCTAAAAATATGAGAATTCATAAGCTCATGACCATGTGAACTAGAAATCTGTTTTGGCTCATGATCTACGATCAGGATTGTATCCAAGTAGTCAAAAAAAACCTCATGATAGTTTTTTAATGGGATCGCATAATCGTCACTACTATTCTCAAAATATTTTGTTTTTCCCCAAACAGCAAGAGGTCCGTAGATACTTCTGCAAGCACTGCCTGATCCTAGTCTTGATATATGAGACGATTTATTAAAAAAATCATTATTATTTTTATTAATAATTTTTTCAATTTCATAGATACACAACGATAAAGAGCTAAATGCAGAAGCCGATGATGCAATCCCACTACTGTGTGGAAATGTGTTTTCTGACTCTATTTTTAAACTTAACTGATTTATTGATGGACAATGGTCAATTATTCTTTTAAAGAATACATCTAACTTCTTATTAAATGATTCCTTTTTCTCACTGTGAAAAAAAAATTCGTAATTAAATCCTTTTTTAGATTTTGAGTAAGACACCTTAGTTTTCGAATGGCAATTATTTAATGTCAAGCTTATTGAGGGATTTATTGGGATCTGGTTTTCTTTTTTACCCCAGTATTTAACCAGTGCGATATTTGATGGTGATTTCCAGTTTGTAAAACCTGATTTAATATTCATCAGTTTTAATTTTTAAGTTTATTCAATTAATAGTTCCTATATCTGTTTTAGCTGGTTTTTTTATTGAACCGTCAAAACCATTTATTCCAGAAACCGTGGTATACTTAAGAATATTTTTCTTACCAGGATTAATAAATTGATACGCACTGTGACACATAACAGCAGCTTCATGAAAGCCAGACAAAATTAGTTTTAATTTTCCGGGGTATGTATTAATATCTCCGACAGCATAAACACCTTCAATATTTGTTTGATAGTCTAGTGAATTATTAACTCGAATGGCATTTTTTTCAGTTTCAAGACCCCAATCTTTAAAAATATTCATCTTAGGAACAAGTCCAAACAGAGGAATAAAGAAATCTGTCTCCACATTAATTATTTTTTCACCACTTCTAATATTGATGCTTTGTAATTTTTTTTCACCAAATAATTCAACAACTTGAGCAGGTGTGATTACATCAATAATTCCATCGTCTTTCAATTTCTGAACAGTTTTTACAGAGCTGTTAGCTCCTCTAAATTCGTTTCTTCGGTGAATTAGAGTTAGCTTTTTAGCAATTTTTGATAATTCAATTGTCCAATCAAGAGCGGAATCTCCGCCTCCAGCAATAATTATATTTTTATTTTTAAATTTTTCCTTTTCAATGATTGAATATTGTATTCCTTTATTCTCAAATTTATCAAGGTCATCTATAGAGGGTTTCCTTGGTTCAAAATTCCCTAGTCCACCAGCAATGACTATAACTTTACCCTGAATTTTAGTTCCTTTATTTGTTTTTAATATAAAATAGTCCTCTTTCTTTTCCAATTTTTGAGCAATTTCACCTAGAGAAAAATCAGGTGAAAATGGTTTAATTTGATCCAAGAGATTATCAACCAATTTTCCAGCTAAAATTTCTGGATGTGCTGGAATATCATAAATTGGTTTGTTAGGGTATATTTCTACACACTGACCACCAGGCTTAGTGAGAGAATCAACCAAATGACATTTCATACCCAGCAGCCCTGCCTCAAAAACAGTAAAAAGGCCTGTTGGACCGGCGCCAATAACAATTAAGTCAGTTTTTATCATTCAACACTTGTTACTTTTTCAATTTGAGGTAAATGTTTTTTAATAGTCATTTCTACTCCATTTTTTAAAGTCATTTGATTCACAGTACAGCTTATACAATTGCCTAAGAGTCTGACCTTAACCTCTGTTTCTGTAAATGAAATTAATTCAATATTGCCACCGTCAGATTGTAAAAAGGGTCTAATCTCATCTAATGCTTTTTCTATTTGCTCTTTCATAAAATTATTGGCATCCTGCCATGGTTTTTATTTTTAATATTTCAGTCGGCGGTAAATTTTTATTTCTTTCTAGTAAAAATGTAATCATTTTTTTTGTTATTTCATCATATATGAATGCTGTAGCTGAGTCTTCATCAATTGAAAGTGGTCTACCAACATCGGCTGATTCTCTAATTTGTTGGATTATAGGTATCTCACCTAAAAAAGGAATTTTGAAATCTTCTGCTAAGTTTTTAGCTCCATCTTTTCCGAAAATATAATGCTTTGTATCGTCGTTAGGTATCTGATAATAAGCCATGTTTTCTACAATCCCTAAAACTGGAATATTTATATTTTCTTGCTTATACATAGACACACCCTTTCTTGCATCAGCCAATGCAACAATTTGCGGGGTGCTGATTATCAAAGCACCATTAATTGATATTTTTTGCATGATACTTAAATGTATGTCACCAGTACCTGGGGGCAGATCAACAAGAAGAAAATCAAGTTCTCCCCAATCAGCATCAAAAATAAGTTGATTTAGAGCTTTTGAAGCCATTGGACCCCTCCAAACAACAGCTTGGTCCATATTGGTAAAAAATCCTATAGAGAGAATCTTAATTCCATAACTTTCAATGGGAGACATTTTAGATTTTCCATCAACATTAACCGCCATAGGTTTTGATCCAACTAAATCAAACATTATATGCATTGAGGGACCGTAAATATCAGCATCTAAAACTCCAACCTTGAATCCCATTTTTTTGAGGGAACAAGCAATATTAGCAGTAAGGGTTGATTTACCAACTCCACCTTTTGCTGATGATATAGCAATTATATTTTTGATATTATCCAACCTATTAGCATTCTGTGGAATCGTTGGTTTAACGACATTAATATTTAGTTTATAGTTGTGTTCTTCAGAATAGCTTTTTTTGAGATTATCCAAAATTCTATTCTCCAACTCTTTTTTGTGTTTTAAAGTTGGGTTTGTGGAGTTTATATCAATAATTATTTCACCACCAAGATGGTTAATATTGATAACATTATCAGAATCAATAACTCCCGAAAGTATTTTCTTTATTTTTTCCTTATCAAACTTCATTGCTATTTAATTTGCAAATATAATGCTAACAATCAAATTAAAGTTCTGTATTGGGATCCCAAAAATATTTCTCAAAATTAATCAACTTATCATCCCTGACAATTAAGCCTTCACCCTCTAAAAGTTGTTGCATTAAATTTGTGCCATGAAAATGGTGCTTACCAGTTAATATGCCGTTTCTGTTCAGTACTCTGTGAGCAGGAATATCAAAATTTGTGTGAGATGAATTCATTGCCCAACCAACAGTTCTTGCACTTTTTTTAGATCCTAAATATTGAGCTATTGAACCATACGTTGTAACTCTCCCAGCAGGAATTTTTTTTACAACATCATATACTTTTAAAAAAAAATCAATTTTTTTCATTAATTAATTTTAATACACATGTATGTTATTTTTTTATCTAAAAATTTTTTTTCATAAAAAGTCTGAATATTTATTGCATCTTCATGAGCGTTTCTGTTTTGATAAATATCATGATTAGAATTAACAATTTTTAAGCCTAAACCTTCAGCTATTCCTAGTGCATAACCATGTAAAAATTCACTATCTGTTTTTAAATGAATGAGTGAGTTTTTCACCAAAATCTTTTTATAGAGTTCTATAAAATTTGAATTCAATAATCGATGCTTTCTTCTTTGATACTTAATTTGAGGATCAGGAAACGTCAACCAAATTTCACTAATTTCATTCTTTGCAAAAATTTTGTCAATCAACTCAATTTGACACCTTACAAAACATACGTTTTTTAAGTCTTTAGAGATTGAATCTTTTGCACCTTTCCAAATTCGGGCGCCTTTAATATCGATTCCAATAAAATTTTGGTTGGGATACTTTTTTGCTAAAGAATAAGTATACTCACCTTTACCGCAACCAAGCTCTAGAACAATTGGATTATTGTTTTCAAAAAAATTTAACCATTTTCCTTTGAATAAAAAATTATCCTTAATCAAATCCTCTCTTTCTGGCTGAAGTAAATTATCGAATGATAAATTCTCTTTGAATCTTTTTAACTTATTACCTCCCAAATTTATATAACAGATTTTTCAAGCGTGAAAGAAAATTCTGAACCTACACCAAAATCACTTTCAATATATATTTTTTCATCATGTGCATCCATAATATGCTTTACTATTGCTAGACCAAGTCCAGAACCGCCTGCATTTCTACTCCCCGACTGATCTACCCTGTAAAATCTCTCAAAAAGTCGATTAAAATGTTTTTCCTCAATACCAAGTCCATTGTCTGTTACTCGGACAATAACTTTACTTTCAGTCAAGTCCTGAATAACTATTTCAGTAGTACCATTTTCTTTTCCATATTTAATGGAATTCTCAATTAAGTTTGTCAGAACTTGTTGGATTTTTTCATTATCAGCATTAACATTTATTGGCAAGTTGCTATCATGATCTAGAATCAATTTTATATTTTTTTTTGAGGCAGAGATTTCTAACATTTCAAAAATATTTTGTGCTAAATTGATAATATCAAAGTCAGTTTTTTCAATTCCAGATTCACCACTTTCAATTTTTGTGATTAAATCTAAATCTTTAACTATCAAGTTTAGCCTATTTATGGCTTTACCTGCAATTTTTAAATATTTCTTATTAACCTCTTCGTCATTAATAGCTCCATCAAGTAAAGTCAAAATATAACTTTCACTTGTAAACAAAGGTGTTTTAAGCTCATGAGCAAGATTTCCAATAAAGTCTCTCCTAAAGCTTTCTTGCTTTTTCATCTCTGAAATTTCAAATTTTCGCTCATCATCATAATCCTTAATTTGACTCAACAAATCTTCCATATTTGTGGTAACTGTTGATTGATCATCCGATTTGAAAATTTCATCAGAAATTAACTTTACACTATTATATAAAAAGAATTTTACAAATAATGCTCCAATTGCATAAACCATTATTGAACATAAAATAAATAATAAGAAAAAATTAAAATTAAGGATGGATTCAATTGAAAATTCTCCAAAAGCAAGCAATGCAAGAAGACAAGTTATAATCGATATTATAATTGAATAAAAAAGAGATTGAAATCTGATTTTTTGACGTATTGACATTTAGGCTTTAAATTTATAGCCTACTCCCTTTGTTGTTTTTATATAGTTGTCACCAAGTTTTTCTCTTAGTTTTCTAATGTGAACATCAATTGTTCTATCTCCTACAACAACTTGGCTTCCCCAAACCTTATTCATTATTTCATCTCTAGAAAAAACTTTTCCGGGCTTAGACGCCAATAAAAATAATAATTCGAATTCTTTTCTAGGTAAAATTATTTCTGTTTTATTTTTTCTTACCAAATATTCCTCTCTATTTATTTTTAAATCAGAAACCTTAACAATTGTTCCACCATTTTCAACTGAATTTAATCTTTTGACAATATTTGTGATTTTTTTTAGAAGAATTTTAGGTTTAATTGGTTTATTAATATAATCATCTGCACCAGCTTCAAATGCTGCAATTTGTGTATAATCTTCTGCCCTTGCAGACAAAAAAATGATCTGAGTCTTCTTCAAAGGGTCTATATTTCTTATTTCTGTGCATGCCTCAATACCATTCATTTCTGGCATCATGACGTCAAGCAAAATAATATCTGGTCTAAATTTTTTTGATTTTTTTACTGCTTGAGCTCCATTGTACGCTACTTTTACTTCAAAACCTGAATTTGAAAGATTGTAATTTAAAATTTCTACAATTTCTGGATCATCATCGACAACTAGAATTTTAGCAGAATTTTTTTTCATTTGGACCCATAAATTAAGAAATTTAATTGCATGATTTAGTTTAGTTAACAATTATTTAATATGCACCAGTACTTGGATAGTATTTTTAAAAACTCTAAAGCAGAAAATTTCATAAATTATGCTTTTAATTTTAATTACAACAACTGTAAGTTGTATAGAGATTATTGTAATTCAATTAATAAAGAGACCACTAATACTAATAAACTTACTGATATTCCTTTTTTGCCAATTGAATTTTTTAAAAATCATAAAATTAAAACAGATTATGATAAGGCATCCAGAATATTTGTTAGTAGCGGAACAACTGGAAAAAAGAGTAAACATTATGTTCTGGATCTAAAGGTTTACGATCAAAGTCTACTTTATTCCTTCAAATATGCATTTGGTGACCCCAAAAACTTTCACTTTTTAGGAATTACACCTGACCCAAATGAAAGAAAAAACTCATCTCTCATTTACATGATTGATAAACTACAGAAATATTCAAAAAATGAAGGTTTTTTTTCAGCTAATCTCCAGAATTTTAAATTGAATATAGAAAAGTATCAAAACTCAAATAAAAAAATAATTATCTATGGATTGTCTCATCTGTTATTAGATTTTGTGGAAAATGAAAAATTTAATCTTAAAGACTTTATTATAATAGAAACAGGGGGAATGAAAGGGAATAGAGAAGAAATTGAAAAAAGAAAACTTCACGAAATTTTATCTGTTGGTTTTGGCACTAATAAAGTTTATTCAGAGTATGGAATGACAGAACTACTGTCACAAAGCTATTCTTTAAAAAATGAATTATTCGTACCTCCACCCTGGAAAAGAATTTTAATTAGAGATTTTAATGATCCTTTTAAAATCAAAAAATCAGGTAGAGGTATTCTTAATATTATTGATTTAGCAAATATAAACTCATGTTGTTTTATATCAACGGAAGATATTGGAGAGGTTTTTTTAGATGGGTCATTTAAAATTTACGGAAGGTCAAATGAATCCGATGTTCGGGGGTGCAATAATATGTTAATTGATATTAACTAAAAAATAGTTTTTCTTGCCCTTCTGCGTCAAAATATACTTTTTCTTAATCAGAGATATAGATTTAAAATCAAAATCATCATTGACCCTTTCTTTATTTATCATTACTGAATTTTCACTTATTGATCTTCTAATGTCTGAGTTAGATTTAAAGAATCCTGTTACTTGTAAGAATTTTTCAACGTTTGGGATTGAATCATAATCAGATTTTGATATTTTAACACTTGGTACATCCTCAAAGATTTCAAGAAACACATCCTCAGAAATTTCATCCAAATCTTTATAATTTGACTTTCCAAAAAATATTTCAGATGCTTTAATTACATTTTCTAAATCTTCTTTGGAATGAACCATTTGAGTTAATTCATTGGCAATATATTTTTGCAAAAGTCTTTGGTGTGGTTTAGCTCTGTGATCAGAAATTAATTTATCTATATAATTTTTATTTGCCAATGTAAAGATCTTTATATAGTTTTCTGAATCTTTATCAGATGAATTTAGCCAATATTGATAAAATTTATATGGTGAAGTTTTATTTCTGTCAAGCCAAACATTACCCTCTTCAGTTTTACCAAACTTTGAGCCATCAGACTTAGTAATCAATGGGCAAGTTAATGCAAAACTTTTTTGACCAGTTTTCTTTCTAATCAACTCAATTCCAGATGTAATATTTCCCCACTGATCACTACCTCCCATTTGAATTTTACAATCATAATTTTTCAACAAATGATAAAAGTCATAAGCTTGGAAAAGTTGATATGTAAACTCTGTAAATGACATTCCTTGACTTTGATCTGAACTAATTCTTTTTTTTACTGATTCCTTTGACATCATATAGTTTACAGTCAATGATTTACCATAATCTCTAAAAAAATCAATAATATTTAATTCACTAATCCAGTCATAATTATTCAACATTAAAGCAGGATTTTTTAAATTTTCAAAATCTAAAAATTTGGCAACCTGATTTTTAATTTTTTTAATATTTGCAGAAATTTCATTTTGACCCAATAAATTTCTCTCCTTGGACTTGCCTGATGGATCACCAATCATCCCAGTAGCTCCCCCAATTAGTAGAATAGGTTTATGACCGTATTCTTGTAAGTGTTTGAGGATTATTAATTGTACCAAACTGCCAATATGTAATGAATCTGAGGTTGGGTCAAAACCTATGTATGCAGTAAGAGGTTTTTTATAAAACTCTTCATCAATACCAGGTGTAGAGTCTTGTATTAACCCTCTCCATTTTAGCTCTTCAAAGAAATTTTTTGGCATACTCAAAGATATTTAATATTATTCTTTTATGTTATTTATTGAATCAATTATTGTATTAATTTTAACATCAATACCCTCATATATCTCAAGATATAGCTTCGGGTTTCTTGAATAAAAATTATTACTCTTAACGAATTTTAGACAATCTATTTCGTGCTTTTTAAAAAGCATACTATCTCTTATTAGAAAATAATTGTTCTTACTGGTGTTGGTAAAACCCCGACTTGTATTAATTAAATTAACATCAAACAAGAAATCTACCATCTCCTCAATCGTCATAATATCATCCCCGTTTTTTTGATTATTGCTACAAGAAACAAGAATTAGACAAAATAAAATAAATACTTTTTTCATGGACAAAATTCTATTTTTTTTCCCATTATGTTATCATTAAATGTTCCATTTTTATATGCTAAGTGACCACTCACAAATGTATGTGTTATCAAAGAGCTAATTTTTTTTCCATCAAAGGGTGACCAACCACATTTGTAAAGTATATTATTTTCATTTATGGTCCAATTTTGATCTCTTTTAAGAATCACCAAATCTGCAAAAAAACCTTCACGAAGAAATCCTCTTTTTTTTATATTAAAAAGAATGGCAGGATTATGACACATTTTTTGGACTATTTTTTCTAGAGATATTTTACCGTTCAAAAAATGTTCATACATAACATATAATGAATGCTGAACTAATGGTCCTCCAGATGGACAATCAATGTATGAACGATTTTTTTCATTAAGAGTATGGGGAGCATGATCAGTAGCAATTACATCAATTTTATCTGACACTAATGCATCCCATAAAACATTTTGATCTTCAATTGTTTTAACAGAGGGATTCCATTTTATAAGATTACCTTTTTTCATATAATCACCATCATGAAATGATAAATGATGAATACAAACTTCAGACGTAATTTTCTTATTTTTTAACTCTTTTTGATTATCAAAGAGATTTGCTTCTTCTTTAGTTGATAAATGAAACACATGAAGTCTTCCATTTGTTTTTTTTGCAAGTGAAATTATTTTTTTTGTAGATTTTAAACATGCAATACTTGATCTTATTTTAGCATGCATTTCAGGCTTTAAATTTTCTTCACCGTATTCTTGTTTAAATTTTTCTAGATTTTCATTTATGATTGTATCGTCCTCACTGTGCACAACAATTGGAACTTTTGAAAATTTAAATAATTCTTCAATAAGATCATAATCATCAACTAACATATTACCAGTTGATGAACCAAGAAAAAGTTTTATACCTGGGATTTCATTTTGAGTTAACCTTTTTATTTCACCTATATTTTGGTTAGTTCCTCCAAACATAAACGAATAATTTGCAAGTGAGGATTTTGATGCAATATCAAATTTTTGCTTTAAACGATCTAAAGTAGTTGTACTAGGGTTAGTATTGGGCATCTCAAAATAAGATGTAACACCTCCAGCAACAGCAGCTCTTGATTCAGAATATATTGTTGCTTTATTTGGAAATCCAGGTTCCCTAAAATGTACCTGATCATCAATAATCCCAGGAAGAATCAAAGATCCCTCACAGTCTATTACACTATCTGCATAGTCAGAGGATATTTTTTTATCGATTTTTTCAATTAGTTCTCCATTAACTAAGATATCACTCTCGAAAATTTTGTTTTCATTTACTAGGAGGCCATTTTTAATTAATATTTTCATTTCAAAATTTAAATAATTGTTTGATTTTTAATAATAATAAACCAAACACAGCTTCCCATACAATTGACAAACTCATTTTTGACTCCCCTTTGGTTCTATCAGTAAAAATTATAGGAATTTCAATAATCTTGAACCCCTTTGAGTAAGCTTTGAACTTCATTTCAATTTGGAATGCATAACCATTGAACCTTACATTTTCGTTTAATACAGATTTTAAAACACTGACCTTATAACCAACAAATCCGGATGTTAAATCTGTTAAAGGAACGCCCGTAATTAATCGTGCATATATTGAAGCAAAATATGATAATAAAACTCTTTGAATTGGCCAATTAACCACATTTACACCAGAAATATATCTTGAACCAATAACAACATCGAAACCATCATTATCTAAAAAAACATTCATCCTTGACAAATCCTTTGGATCGTGTGAGTAATCTGCATCCATCTCAAATATTCTTTCATAACCATTATCAATTGCCCATTTAAAACCCTCAATATATGCGGTTCCAAGGCCCAATTTCTTCTTTCTCCTAATTAAAAAAACTCTTTTAGGCTTTTTTATGATTTCTTCCTCTACTAGTTCATATGTTTTGTCTGGTGAATTATCATCAACTATAAGTACATTAAATGATTCTTTTTGCTTTGTAATATCATTAATTATCTCAATAATGTTTTCAGATTCGTTATAGGATGGTATGATAACTAGAGAATTACCCTTATACATTAATCAAAATTATAATTATATTTTAATTCATTTAAAAAACTAAACGTATTTCTGCAATATAAATAAAATGAATTTGTAAATTTGCAATCCTTATTTGGCGTCCTATTCAATGAAAGTTAAGTCAATTTTAATATCACAACCAAAGCCAGAACTAAAAAACTCGCCTTATAACTTAATTGCAAAAAAGTGGAAAGTAAAAATAGATTTTAGACCTTTTATTCATGTTGAAGGAAAGACAAGTAGAGAAGTTAGAGATCAAAAAATTGATTTATCAAAATACTCAGCCATTATATTAACAAGTAGGAATTCTGTTGATCATTTTTTTAGAATAGCTGAGGAAATGCGGTTTCCCATTCCTAATGCATTAAAGTATTTTTGTCTTTCTGAAGCCGTAGCCTTTTATTTACAAAAATATGTTGTTTACAGAAAACGTAAAATATATGTTGGTGGTAGAACCTTTGATGAACTTTTGGATGTAATAAAAAAATATCCTGATGAAAGTTATATTTTACCCGGATCTGATGTCCTATCACCAGTAATTGAGAAAAAACTAGATAATCTTGAAATTAGATGGAAAAAAGGTGTTTTTTATAAAACAGTTATTAGCGATCTTTCTGACCTAAAAAATGTTTTTTATGATGTTTTAGTTTTTTTCAGCCCATCCGGTATAGAATCCTTATTTAAAAATTTTCCTGACTTCAAACAAAATAATACTATGATAGCTGTATTTGGTAAAAACACTGTTAAGGCAGCAGAGGAAAAGGGGCTAAAAATAAACATTGAAGCACCGAGAAAGAGGGTTTCATCCATGTCAAGAGCTCTTGAAATATATATAGAGGAGTCAAGAAAAAGCTAACTTTTAAACATACTCTCCATATCAGCAAGAAAATCTCTAAACTCCTCCTGATTTGTAACATTTAAATACCTATCGCCAAGAAATAAGTTCAAATAAATTTCTATTTGTTTTGGGTCCTGATATCCACTGATTGGAGCGATTGGCTTAGATTTTTTATCAAAGAACACAATTGTTGGGTATGAGTATATTCCTAAAAAACGAGAAAAGTCGTGTGATGAATTACGAATTCTACCACTCTTAAAATTGGGATTGCCATAAACTTTTCCTTCGTAGGAAACCTTCTCAGTACCTTCAGCATTAAATTTGACTGCATAAAAATTATCATTTAAGAATTTAGCTATTAGAGGGTTGTCAAATGTATTTTTATCCATCAGTTTGCATGGACCACACCATTCGGTGTATACATCCATCATAATGTTTTTAGGACTAGTTTTTTGTAATTCAACTGCTTGCTCAAATGAAACCCAATTTACTTTTTGTGAATAAGTGAATTGAATCGAGAATATTAAAATAAAGAGAGTTAACTTATTTGATACCATGCATCATTCCTTTTATTTTACCGTTCAATAAGAACATTATTAACCCAGCACCTATTGGAACCAAAGCAAAAATGGCAAAAAATCCGTTTAGCCCAATTTCACTAGAAATAGCATCAATATAACTGCCTGTTATTCCAGCCAAATAATTCGCAATAGCACTTGACAATAACCAAATACCAAACATTAGGCCAATTAATCTTTCAGGTGCAAGTTTACTAACATAAGACAAACCTACTGGGGATAAACACAATTCTCCAAGAGTATGAAATAAATAAGCATAAACCAACCACATAACGCTAACGCTTGCAGTCTGAGCGCCTGTTGGTATTCCCAAAGCACCATAGGAAACAAATAAATATCCCACACCTAATAAAATTAGACCGATTCCAAATTTTATTGGACCAGATGGATTATATTTTGATGCCCATATTTTAGAAAAAACAGGTGCCAATAAAATTATAAACAACGAATTAAGGACTGAGAACCATGAAGCGGGAATTTCGGATGTTTCTTGTCTGATCTCGGCATTTAACATATAAATTACAATACCCCAAATTATTACAAAACTTAAACCAAGGAAAAAATTGGAAATAAAATAACTCTGAAAAATGTTCTGAAAAAGTTTAATTAGTACGTAAGTAATTATAACCATTGGAACAATGGTTATTACAGTGTTTATGGTGTTAAAAATAACGGCTGAATTGCCTGATAATTCTCTATCTGTGTAATCATTAGCAAAAATAGTCATAGATCCACCAGCCTGTTCAAAAGCCCACCAGAAAAAAATAGTTGCGATTGAGAAAATAACAATCACCAAAATCCTATCTCTCTCAACTTTTTTATTATTTGAATTCGCTGATGCACTTAAATCTACATCCTTTGAATTGGATTTAGTGCTTTTATTTGTTGGCTTTACACCAATAGATCCAAAAATACCTTGGGCAAAATAAAACTGAAGCATTCCAAAAAACATAAAAATTCCAGCCAAACCAAAACCATAATGCCATCCAACTTTTTCGCCTAAATATCCGCACAGTAATATACCGAGAAATGCACCAGCATTGATACCCATGTAAAATATTGTATATGCTCCATCCTTACGTGCATCATCAGCTTTATATAATTGACCTACAATCGATGAAATATTAGGCTTAAATAATCCATTTCCAAGAATTAAGAGACCTAAACCCAAATAAAAAAAACTCTGTTCAATTCCCTCTAAAGCCAATGATCCGTGACCTAATGCCATTAAAAGAGCACCCAATACCACAGCATTTCTATAGCCCAAAATCTTATCCGCTAAAATACCGCCAATTAATGGGGTTAAATAAACTAAAGATGTATATGCTGCAAACAGCTCCAGCGCATCTTTTCGTTCCCATCCCCAACCTTCATCCATTATTGAAGATGTTAAAAATAGGACTAAAATAGCACGCATTCCGTAATAACTAAATCTTTCCCACATCTCTGTAAAAAATAGAACAAAAAGTCCTGATGGGTGATCAAATATTGTTTTCTGATTTAGGTCAGATCCGTTAAAAATTCTCTCCATAGTTTTGTAAAATTATACATTAATTACAATTCTCCAACGATTTTTTTCCCATGATAAAATTTAGCAGATAATTTCTGGTTTATTTCATGAAGATTTTCTAATCTAATTTGTCCAGCAATGATAAGTTCAAAATTAGCTGGAGAATAGTCTACCATTTTTCTTAAAACCTCTATACCCTCTTCAGCACTGCTAAAACCACCGGAAGTTAAAACACCATCTATATTAGAATTTTTAACCAAATTCTTTAAAGATTTTAATGGATCCTTGGTTGAATCTATAGCCTTGTGGAATATTACTTTTAAGGGTTTAGCATTTTTTACAAATAAGTTTATCTTTTTTAGATCAATTTCACGGTATTGATTTAGGCAACCTATGACAATACCATCAACTCCAATTTTTTTGAAATTAGATATGTCTCGCAACATAATTGAGGTGTCTTTTTCAGAGTAATTAAAAGATTTAGAATGAGGTCTTATCAAAATCCTAATTGGAATACAAGTGTTTTTCAACAGATATTTTACTTCCTCTATGTCTGGTGTCAAACCTTCTTCAATCAGCTTTGAACAATATTCAATACGATTAGCACCCAAATCAATTGCACGCATGGCATCCTTAATACTATCTACACATACTTCCTTTATGAACTTCTGCATTGCCTAAAAAAGTTTTTTTGAATAAAAATATAGAAGGGTCGAAAAAACAATTGAAATAATTAAAAATAGAGATGCTTCGAAAATAAATCCATATATGAAATAACCAGTTGAAAATAGGGCTGAATATATGCCTATACACCCTAGTAACATACACAAAATACCTTTTGGAACAATCCATTCCTTATTTACATCATCAATTTTAATGTCTTTTTTGATCATATTCCATCCAGGTCCTCCAGGTTTTGTTTTTTTATAAAATTTTATGAGTATTTCTTTGTCATCTGCTGGCGTCATAAATGTCACAATTAACCAAATTAAAGTCGTAATTAACACTATGAAAGGAAATTTCATATAAGCTGGAAAAGTTGAATCATTAAAAATTAAATTGAATATAGATTGATTTGTTAAAGCAATTGAAATTATTCCAGAACTTAACATAGCGGCAATTTCACTCCACGCATTTATTCTCCACCAAAACCATCTTAATATAAAAATTAAACCTGTGCCTGCTCCGAACATTAATATAATATCAAAAAGTTGATACGCATTAGTCAATAATAATGCAATGATCGAACTTACAATCATCAATATAACGACTGAAAACCTTCCAACTTTTACCAACTCTTTTTCTGATGCTTTTTGGTTTATTAATTGGTTATAAAAATCATTAACTACATAAGAAGAGCCCCAGTTTAGGTGAGTTGAAATTGTTGACATATATGCTGAAACTAAGGAGGCCAATACCAACCCTAATAGTCCATTTGGTAAAAATGTTAGCATAGCTGGATATGCTAAATCTTGTCCAAGTTTGTCTTTTTCAATATTTGGAAAAGCATTACTTATTGATTCAATGTCAGGAAAAACTATCAATGATGCTAATGCAACAATAATCCAAGGCCAAGGTCTCAAGGCATAATGCATAACATTAAAAAAAAGTGTAGCACCCAATGCGTGATTTTCATTTTTTGCAGCCAACATTCTTTGGGCAATATAACCGCCGCCACCTGGCTCAGCACCCGGATACCACGAACTCCACCACTGAACTGCAAAGGGGATAATTAATAAAGTCCATAAAGTTTCTTTATCATTTAAGTTTGGAAATATTGAAATCTTACTACTCAAGTTTTCGTTATTTATAATTGAATCCATCCCACCGACTTCAGGTAAATTGACTAAATAAATGGCTGCACCAATTGATCCAGCCATTGCAGTAAAAAATAAAATAAAATCTGTATAAACCACACCTCTAAACCCTCCAACCGCACTAAATAGGAGAGTAACCCCACCAGCACAAAAAATAGTTTCGATTGCTGAGAGATCGAGCATAATTGCCCCTATTTTAATTGCAGCAAGTGTTACACCAGACATTGCCAAAACATTAAATATTACACCCAAATAGACAGATCTGAAACTTCTCAAGAACTTACCCGCTTTTCCACTATACCTGAGTTCATAAAATTCCATGTCTGTTGAAACATCTGATCTTCTCCAAAGTTTAGCATACACGAATACAGTCAACAAACCGGTTAAGAGAAAAACCCACCATACCCAATTTCCTGAAACACCATTTGTTCTAACTATGTCTGTGACTAAATTAGGTGTATCCGTTGAAAAAGTTGTAGCAACCATAGAAATTCCAAGTAACCACCAAGGCATAGTTCTTCCAGATAAAAAATACTGAGAAGTATTTTTCGATGAAGTTTTCGATACTGAGAATCCAATTACTAGTACCAGTAATAAAAAAAAAATAATTATTGCTGAATCAATAAATGATAATTCTACCACAACTATTAATTGATAAGCTTCTCAAGAATTGCGATATCCTTTTTTGATGTCAGATCTGGAACATGTTCAGCAATTGGTATTGCCCTCATGTAAGACTCAGAACTTGTAATCATGTTCATTATCGCGGATGGTAGTTCTTTTTCATTACGCAGAGGGTTAATTGGACAATTTATAATGAAATCAGACGAATACTTTCCAGTAAATTTAAAAATGTTCATACTAACCCTGATTTTGCCATTTTCGTCAAGGTTTTGGTTAACTTGCTCCTTAGTTGGTTTTTCAATAAAATTCAACAAATTCATCTCTAAATTCATTGTCATAATGGAAAATGAGGATACTCTTTCAGCTGGAAATTCTAAAGAATCTCTATCATAAGCTAAAACAGCATTTTCAAAATCATTTTCTCTAATGAGCTTTAGTGCATGCACAGAGTATAAATTATCACTATTGCAAACACAATATGACTCTGATTTTAAATGAGGAAATTGATGTATGGTTTGTGAAACTGCGTCTGCAGTTCCAAACGGCTTAACTCGATCTATTGGTATTTTTTGAATGGCAAATGAAATTTTTAACTGATTTGAGTCTTTATATTTATTAATACTTTTCTCAAAATCTGAATAATCTTTTCCAACAACTAAAATTAAATTCTTGTATCCAGCCTTTATAATATTATCCAATAAAAAATATATAAATGGTTTACCCTCTTTTCCAAATGAAATCAAAGATTTACTTTTTTTGTTTGCTTCCTCAATTTTTGATTTATTTAATTCGTCTGAATCGGATTTCTTCATTCTAGATGACATCCCAGCAGCAAGTATCATTATAGTTTCTGTCATAATTAATAATCTAAGTTTTTTATATAAAAGTTTTTTTGTGAGGGTGTTGTTCTTGCATTTTTAAAAATATTTTCTAATTGACTAATAACCTCCAAATTTGAGCTGGAAACATCGTATTTTTCCATTGGATCTAAAGTTAGATTAAAAAGTTCAATTTCTTTATTTCCAATAGCAATATTCCTTTTTATTGCTTTCCATTTATCCAATCTAATAGCTTGTTGACCTAATCTTGAATTTGTTTCCCAATATAAATATTTGTGTTTATCTTGTTTATTCCCAAGTAGTGTTGGCAGAAAACTTAAACCAGTTATATAATTAGGTTTTTTTATTTTAAATAAATCCAAGATTGTTGCGTAAAAATCTTGAGTTGATGAGATATGATCACTAAATGAACCTTCATCAATCATCCTTGGCCAAGTAACAAATGAGGGAACTCTTATGCCCCCTTCATAAAGAGATCCTTTAACCCTATCATTGTCATCATTGAAGATAGCACTACTATTAAAAAAACCACTATCGACTTGGTCAAGATGAGTAACTCCATTATCACTAGTAAACATTATTATGGTGTTGTCGAATTGATTGATATCTTTTAATTTTTGAGTTAAACTACCTACAATTTCATCTAGATAAGAAATCATTGCAGCATATGTAGCTTTAGGATATCGGTTGGGATAATAAGCATAGGCAGGATAATATGGATTTTCATCTCCAAATTTTTCTACGTAATAATCAACCCATTTTTTTGGTGCTTGCAGAGGTAAGTGAGGAATTATTGAGGCATAGTAAAGAAAAAAATTATCATTTTTATTTTTTTCGATAAAATTTAAAGCCTGCTTGAGCATCAAAGTTGGGGCATAATCCTCTTGAAAATAATCTTCATAATTATATGGGTCCATTGGGTCAAGACCTTCAGCTAAATTTTGTTTTTTATCTACTATATAATTATTTAAAAATTCTCTTTTTTGATTTTTCCAAAGATGAGTTGGATAATAAGTATGAGCTTGTCTTTGACAATTGTATCCATAAAAAAAATCAAATCCCATTTTATTAGGTATACTATTAGTGTTGGGAGCACCAAGTCCCCATTTACCAACCATCCCGGTTTTGTATCCCTGACTTTTAAAAACATGAGCCACTGTTTTAGTGGTATCAGGTAAAGGTCTTTGACCCTCAAGACTTGGATCATCAATCATTGCTTTAAAACTCCAAACATCTCCTCTTTCTGCCCACTCACTATTGTTTCTAATATGGTTTTTACCAGTATGAATTCCTGTAACAAAAACTGCTCGTGTTGGAGCACAAACTGCTGCTCCAGAATAATGATTAGAAAAAATCATTCCTTTATTAGCCAAATAATCAATGTTTGGAGTCTCAATCAATTTTTGACCATTAAAACCAACATCACCGTAACCTAAATCATCGGCAAGTATATAGATAATATTGGGGGAATCATTTTTTAAAGACGAACAGGAAAATATAAAAAATATAAAGGAAATTAAAAGAAATAGATTTAGTTTTTTCATTTATTAATATCAAAATATAATAAGTAAGTTCTTAAATTAAAAATCTTACATTACTTATCTTTACAATTATAATGAAAAGTGGTTTCTCAAAGCTAAGTAAAAAGAAAAAAATAGATTGGGTAATAGAGAATTTCCTACATAATAGTGTTGAGGCTAAAAGACTTTTAGAACAATATCATTTAAGTGACTCAGAGTTACAAAAAATTCATGATGATTTTTCAGAAAATACCCTATCCAACTTTCTATTACCACTGGGTGTTGCACCAAATTTTTTAATTGATGGTAAAGATTACATAATTCCAATGGTAGTTGAGGAAAGTTCTGTTGTTGCTGCGGCATGTAATGCCGCAAAATTTTGGTATAAACGTGGCGGTTTCAAAACAAAAATAATTGATACAAAAAAATCTGGTCAAGTTCATTTTTTATTTGATGGAAATAAAAAAGATTTATTTAAGTTTTTTGTTGAAATTAAGTCCAAATTAATATCTAGTTGTGATAAAATAACAGCCAATATGAAGAAAAGAGGAGGTGGAATAGTATCTGTATCTCTTCTTGACAAGACAGAATTAATTAAAAATTATTATCACATAAGTGCTGAATTTGAAACTGCTGATTCAATGGGTGCAAATTTTATAAATTCTTGCATGGAACAGATTTCTAAAGTTTTCGAAATTGAGTTTAATTCTGGGCCAATTTTTAATCATAATAATTTAGAAATTATAATGTCTATTCTTTCAAATTACACACCCAATTGTAAAGTTAAAGCTGAGGTTGAATGCGAAATAGATGATTTGATTGATAAAGAAATTAAAGATTCAAGTTTGTTTGCCAATAAATTTAAAACAGCAATTGAAATTGCTGAGAAAGATAAATTAAGAGCAGTAACTCATAACAAGGGGATTATGAACGGAGTAGATTCTGTTGTAATTGCTACTGGAAATGATTTTAGGGCAGTAGAGGCTTGTGCCCATTCATACGCATCCAAAGACGGCAATTACAAAAGCTTGACACACATAAAAATTATTGGAAATAAATTCAAATATTGGATTGAGTTACCAATTTCAATTGGAACAGTTGGAGGATTGACAAACTTACACCCTCTTGTAAAATGGTCGCTCAAATTATTAGGTAATCCAAATTCAAAAGAGTTGATGAAAATAATTGCAGTTTCAGGGTTAGCGCAAAACTTTGCTGCCATAAAATCATTAATTACAACTGGTATTCAGAAAGGTCACATGAAAATGCATTTATCAAATATTTTAAATGCACTAGATGCTGATGATAATGAAAAATCACAACTTATTGAATTCTTCAATGAAAAGCTAGTGAGCCATAGTTTAGTAAAAGACAAACTAAAAAAAATTAGAAATGGCTAAGATTTTCAAAAGCCACGGAAAGTTGATGATTACAGGTGAATATTTTGTTCTTCGGGGAGCAAAATCCTTACTATTACCTACTAAATTTTTTCAAGACATGACGGTATCTAAGCTTAATAAGGAACCAATAATTTCATGGGAAAGTTATGATCACAATCACAAAAAATGGTTTTCTGTGCAGTTTAATTTGCCTTACATTACTATTATCGGTGAGAAAACAGAACAAAAAATTTTTTTAAAAAAAATTCTGGATTTTGTGGTCAAAAAAATACCAAAAATATTTGATGATAATAGTGGTTTAAAAATTAAAACAAGAATGGATTTTCAAAGAAATTGGGGACTTGGATCTTCTGCAATCCTAATTAACAATTTGTCAAATTATTTTGGATTAGACCCATTTGAAATTTCAAAAAATGTCACTAACAGTAGTGGTGCTGATATTGCTTCAGTTGTGACCTCTAAACCTATCACTTATTCTTTAAGTAATGAAAAACCATTATACAAGCATGTGAATTTCAATCCTGAATTTTCAAAGAACTTATTATTTGTTTTCCTAAACAAAAAACAAAGTAGCAGTAAAGAGGTTGAAAAATTTAAATCATTAAAAATTAATGACAGTGAAATTAATTCAATAACTCAAATCACAAACGAAATTTTAAATTGTAAGGAAATTGATGATTTTAATTATTTGATTAATGAACATGAAGAGATCATTTCAAACAAAATAAAGAGAAAAACAGTTAAAAATCTACTTTTCAAAGATTTTAACGGGTCTATAAAAAGTCTAGGTGCTTGGGGTGGAGACTTTGTACTTGCCTGCAGTGAAAATAACTCTAAAAATTATTTTAAAAGAAAAGGATTCGAAACGTCATTTAGTTTTGATGAAATATTAAAATAATATAAAAAAAAGTTTGGCACGATTCATGTATTTTAATTAAAACAGAAAGTAATAATATTTTTTGGTTAGTTGTTGTTTTAAAATGCTCGCACAAACTCAAACGTGCGAGCATTTTTCTTTTCAATCACTGACAACTGTTCTAAATCCCGTGTGTAATGAACTTGAGTCGGGTGTAGTCTTCATCCTCGCTGAATTTCTGTATCCACTGCAATATGAGTCATTACACAAAAAGCTTCCCCCACGAATTACTTTTTTCTCACTAAAGGGCTCGGCTGGATCATAACTTGTTTCTGGGCCTTCAGGATCTTTTATCTTTTTTTCACCAATCATTGAATAATAATTTGAATGATACCAATCTGAACACCATTCCCATACATTACCCGCTAGATCATGAATTCCGTAATCATTGGGAGAAAACGAACCTACAGGAGCAGAGTAATAGAATTTATCTTTATTAGTATTTAAAGAAGGGAAAATTCCATTCCAGCTATTTGCCTTAAATTGATTTTCTTCAATTCCTTCGTTTCCCCAACTATATTTTGTATTTTTTTTTCCGGACCTTATAGCATATTCAAACTCAGCTTCAGTAGGTAATCTTTTTCCTGACCAACTACAATATGCTACTGCATCTTCCCAGCTTACATGAACTACTGGGTAATCGTCTTTATTTATGATATCGCTACCAGGTCCAAATGGTTGTTTCCAATTAGCATTTCTTATTAATGACCACCAATTACTATAATTCTGTAAGTTATCTGTTTTTATTTCTTGGAAAACAAGTGAAGAGGGTTCCAATAAACTATCATGTGGCTTTGGGGTTCCTGGGGGAACAAATTCTTTAATTTCATCCCAGTTTATTTTTCTTTCAGCTGTAGTGACATATCCTGTTTCATCTATAAATTCCCTAAATTGTTTATTTGTCACCTCACTGATATCCATCCAAAAAGAACTTACTTCAACTAGATGTGATGGGAATTCATCCTCTCGAGACTCATCATCACCGGCTCCCATAGAAAATATACCACCTTGAATAAAAACCATTCCATCCTTGGAAACTTGATTTGTTTTTAAATTTCTGTCACAAGAAATTAAAAAAACAAATAAAAAAAATATGTGAGTTAGAAATTTTAAATTCATTGTTTAAATTTAACAAAACAAAATCAAATTAAATTGAAAGAAAAAAATAAACTGTACTGGAGAAAGAACTTGAACTATTTGATAGTTTTACTATCAATTTGGTTTGTCGTTTCATTTGGATTTGGAATATTATTCGTAGATCAGCTAAATTTAATTGAGTTTTATGGTTTTAAATTAGGTTTTTGGTTTGCACAACAAGGCTCAATTTACACTTTTGTAATACTTATTTTTATTTACATCTATTTGATGAATAAACTAGATAAAGATTTTAAATCGTAACAGTTTCTATGACACTTCAACTTTCAATATGGATAATTATTGGGCTTACTTTTGCACTATATATTGGAATAGCTATATGGTCAAAAACTAACTCAACTAGTGAGTTCTACATAGCTGGCAAAGGAGTAAATCCTATTGCTAATGGAATGGCAACAGCAGCTGATTGGATGAGTGCTGCGTCTTTTATTTCAATGGCTGGGATTATCTCATTTGTTGGTTACGATGGTTCAGTTTATTTAATGGGTTGGACGGGTGGTTATGTTTTACTTGCTTTATTACTAGCTCCTTATTTAAGAAAATTTGGAAAATTTACTGTTCCTGATTTTATTGGTGACAGATATTACTCAAATACTGCTAGAACTGTTGCAATATTTTGTGCTCTAGTTGTATCATTCACTTATATAGCTGGTCAGATGAGGGGAGTTGGTATTGTGTTTTCCAGATATCTCGAAGTTGATATAAATAATGGAGTTTTTATTGGGATGGGTATTGTTCTATTTTATGCAATTTTAGGAGGTATGAAAGGAATAACTTACACTCAAGTTGCACAATATTGTGTCTTAATTTTTGCATTCATGGTACCAGCAATTTTTATATCGATTCAAATGACTGGAAATCCAATACCCCAGCTTGGTTTTGGGTCTGAAACACAAGATGGAGCTTACCTACTTGATAAGTTGAATGGATTACACAAAGAATTAGGTTTTAGTGAATACACATCTGGTGAAAAGTCAAAAATTGATGTATTTTTTATTACTGCAGCTCTGATGATTGGAACTGCTGGGTTACCTCATGTAATAGTCAGATTTTTTACTGTAAGAAAAGTTAGTGATGCAAGAAAATCTGCAGGATGGGCACTTTTATTTATTGCCATACTTTACACCACAGCTCCTGCAATTGCAGTTTTTGCTAGAACAAATTTAATTGAAACTGTTTCAGAAAAAAATTATTCTGAGATGCCTTCATGGTTTAAAAAATGGGAGGAAACCGAACTACTAAAGTTTAATGACAAAAATAACGACGGCATTATTCAATATTTAGGAGATGAAAAATTAAATGAGTTAACTATTGATAAGGATATTATGGTTATGGCAAATCCAGAAATTGCTCAGTTACCAAATTGGGTTATTGCATTACTTGCAGCGGGTGCCCTGGCTGCTGCTTTATCTACAGCAGCAGGCCTCTTGCTAGTTATTTCATCTTCAATTTCACATGATTTGATAAAAAAAATCATTAGTCCAAAATTAGTTAGAAGAAAAATTTTAAAAGAGGATATTTCAGAAAAAGGTGAATTAATTGCAGCTAGAATATCAGCTTTTTTTGCGGTTCTTTTAGCTGGTTATTTTGGAATAAATCCACCAGATTTTGTTGCAGCTACTGTAGCACTGGCATTTGGTTTGGCAGCAGCTTCTTTTTTTCCTGCAATTGTATTGGGAATTTTTTATAAAAGAATGAATAAAGAAGGGGCAATAAGTGGAATGATAATTGGAATCACATCAATGCTATTCTACATGTTAAAATTTAAGTTTGGATGGTTTGGTGGTGGTGATCAAATAAATTGGTTTTTTGGTGTTTCACCTGAGGGTTTTGGTACAATAGCCATGATGTTAAACTTTGCTGTTTCAATTTTAGTATCTAATTTTACTAAAGAACCTCCAAACGAAATCAAAAAGCTTGTTGAAAACTTAAGGACACCAGATGAATAAGTTGATTTTAGTTATTAGATTATCGTTTATTTTTTTGGCAATTAATATTAATTCTCAAGAGATTTTTTTAGAATATTTACAAAAAATACCGGGCACTAATGCTTCTATTGAGATGGCAGCAATTCCTGGTGGAGAGTTTATAATGGGAAGTCCCAACAATGAGAAAAACAGGTTAGCTGATGAAGGGCCACAAAGGAAGGTTGTTGTTGATTCTTTTTGGATGGCCAAACATGAAACAACATGGAATTTGTTTCAACTATATATGGACAGAGAAATTGATGAAAATCAAGTTAGAAATACTGCTAATGAAGTTAACATTGATGTTGATGGAGTTAGTTCAGCCACTACACCATATGTCGAAATGAGCTTTGGTATGGGTACAGATGGTTACCCTGCAATATCAATGACACAGCTTTCAGCATCAAAATTTTGTGAATGGCTTTCCGCAATGACAGGTAACTATTATCGTCTCCCAACTGAAGCAGAATGGGAATATGCATGCCGGGCAGGCTCAAGTGGTCCATATCATTTTGATGAAAAATCTGAAAGTCTTGATGAATATGCTTGGTATAATAATAATAGTGATGGTAAGTATCAAAAAGTTGGATTAAAAAAACACAATGGTTTTGGATTATTTGATATGCACGGAAATGTATCTGAATGGACATTGGATCAGTATGATGCAAAATCTTATTCCAGTCAAACCGACACTGTTTTGTATAATCCCTATAATTATGCCACGAAATTGTATCCAAGAGTGGTAAAAGGTGGTTCATTTATGAACCCCGATTACAGAGTGAGAAGTGCTGCCAGATTTTCATCCAATAAACAATGGAAAAAACAAGATCCACAAATACCCAGAAGCAGATGGTGGAATACAGATGCACAATTCTTAGGGTTTAGAATTGTTAGACCATTTGAAGCACCAAGTGAAGAGGATAAAATCAAATATTGGATTAATTAAAATTCACTAATTTAAAGGAATGTTTAGAAGAAGATCATTTTTAAAAAGTTCATCGTTAATTGCTGGAGGTTTGGTACTCCCCAAACTAACTTTTAAATCAAAAAAAACCAATCAAAAGAAACTCAAAATTGCTGTTGTTGGTTGTGGTGGTAGAGGAACTGGTGCTGCTGTTCAAGCCCTAAGAGCTGATAACAATGTCGAGCTCATAGCCTTGGCGGATGCCTTTAAAGATCGCTTGGAAATGAGCTTAAATGCAATAAAAGATGAGTTTACCGGGGAAAAGGAAATTAACATTAAAGAAAAAAATAAGTTTGTTGGTTTTGATGCCTATGAAAAAGCAATTGATAGGTCTGATGTAGTTATCCTTGCAAGTCCACCAGGATTTCGACCTTCTCATTTTGAGTACGCCATAAATAAAAATAAACATGTCTTTATGGAAAAGCCTGTTGCAACAGATTCTAATGGAGTTAGACAAGTTTTAAATTCTGCTAGGATTGCAAAAGAAAAAAACTTAAATGTTGTGGTTGGTTTGCAAAGGCGTTATCAAAAAAGTTATTTAAATGCAAAAAAACAAATTGATAGAGGCATCATTGGAAAAATAATTTCTGCTCACGTGAGATGGAATAGTGCGGGAGTCTGGGTTAAAGAGAGAGAAATAAATCAAACTGAGATGGAGTATCAGATGAGGAACTGGTATTATTTTAATTGGCTATGTGGTGATCATATATGTGAACAACATATTCATAACCTTGATGTTGCTAATTGGTTTTTAAACGAATATCCAGTTACAGCACAAGGAATGGGTGGGAGAGAGATTAGAAAAGATAAAAAATTTGGAGAAATATTCGATCATCATTATGTAGAATTTAAATATAAAAGTGGTGCGATTGTTTCCAGTCAATGCAGGCATCAGCCAAATACACATAGACAAGTCAATGAAACAATTATTGGGACAAAAGGAGTTTTAGAAATAAGTGGAAATGGAAACGCCATCATAAAAAGCCACAATGGTGATATATTGTTTCAATACAATCAAAGAGGCGATGAAAGTCCTTACCAAATCGAACATAATGAACTTTTTAAAAGCTTAAGAATTGGAGGAAATATTAATGACGGAGAAAACGGAGCAAAAGCTACATTAACATCTATAATGGGAAGAATGGCAACATACACAGGAAAAATTATAAACTGGGAGGATGCAATGGGTGCAGATGATAATATGATTCCAAAAAATTTAAGTTGGAATTCAAATCCCCCCACACTTCCTGATTCAAATGGGCTTTACAAAATACCAAGACCGGGTGCTTCCTAAATTATCATTTTGAGATATTTCTTTAAACTATTACTAATAATACTTTTTACATATTCATGTGACTCAGTTGATGAGGTTGATAATAATCAAATTGAAATTTCATATCCATTGGATTATTTATTTAACCATGATGGAATCAACAGAACATATACACTATATAAACCCAATAATCTTCAAGATGATGCACCACTTATTTTTGTATTGCATGGATATGGAAGTAACTCAAAAAATATTATGGGATACTCTCAAATGAATGATATTGCTAATAGAAATGGTTTTGCAGTCTGTTATCCTCAAGGCTCCATAAATTATTATACTAACAGTACGCACTGGAACGCAAACCTTAAAGAAATGAGTAACGTTAATGATGCTGACTTCTTATCAAAACTTGCAACTTTTTTGCAAGCTGAACATAATTTAAGCAAAGAAAATACATTTGTCAGTGGAATGTCAAATGGAGGATTTATGAGTTATACATTAGCATGTGAAAAATCGAATATTTTCAGTGCAATTGCAAGTGTTACAGGAACGATGAGTGGTTATGATTGGAGAAATTGTAATCCAGAAAAACCAATACCGATTTTACAGATTTCAGGAACTGTTGATTATGTAGTGCCGATGGATGGTTCGATGTCAAATGCTGGAGGATGGGGAGGTGCACCTGATATAAATAAAATTATTGAATACTGGTCCAGTTTTAATTCATGCGATAAAAAAGAAATTGTTAGCATTGCAAATATTAATCAAAATGATAATTCATATGTGGTCTTAGAAAAAAACTACAATGAGAACCAATCTAATGAAGTATGGCTATATACTGTCTATGGGGGTGGACACACTTGGCCAGGTGCTTGGGGAAATATGGATATCAGTGCTAGTGAAGAAATTTGGTCTTTTTTTGAGAAATTTTTGAGGTAAATGTCAAATTTAAATAGAAGGAAATTTATAAAAAAATCTTCATTAGGTGCAATAGCAGCATCTACCTTGAGTATTAATTGTGAAAACAATCTTAACCAATCTAATGAAGGTAAATATCTTGGTGGGTTTAAGGCTAATCCCATTTCAAATATCAAAGCTGCATTCATTGGTCTCAACCGAGGGGGAACTCATTTAAGAAATTTTGCCAGCCTTAAAAATACCGAGGTTGTTGGTCTTTGTGATATATACGAATCGACTCTAAAAAGAGAATTAGAAAGATTATATCAAATCACTGATAACTTAAAAAATCTCAAAAATTATTGGGGTTCAAAAAAAGAGTGGATTAAAATGATTGATGAGGTTAAACCAGATGTTGTTTTTATTTCCACTGATTGGGAAAGTCATACACCAATGATTAAAGAATGTATTAAAAAAGGTTGCCATGTTTTTTGTGAGGTTCCGTTTTCACTAGAGCTCAATGAGCTATGGGAAATAATTAATATTTCTGAAAAATATCAAAAACACTGCATGATGCTTGAAAATGTAAATTATGGACGTGATGAATTGATGTTTTTAAACATGTGTAGAAAAGGAGTTATTGGCGAATTGTTACATGGAGAGGCTGCATATATCCACGATCTTCGCTGGCAAATGGATCACGATAAAACTAGGATGGGATCTTGGAGAACAGATTTTTACAGAGAAAAAAATGGAAATATATATCCGACGCATGGTCTTGGGCCAGTTGCACAGTACATGAATCTTTGTAGATCGGAGGATAATTTTCATAAAATTGTTTCCTACTCAAGTCCTGCATTGGGAAGAAACCAATACTCAAAAGAAAATTTGAGTGAGATCAATTCCTGGAAAAATATTTCTTTTGAAAATGGTGATATTAATAGTTCAATAATTAAAACAAAAATTGGAAGAACAATATTAGTACAATGGGATGAAACAAGCCCCAGGCCATATACGAGATTAAATTTAATTCAAGGAACAAGAGGAACCCTTGCAGGTTTTCCAGTAAGAGTTGCTTTAGAAAATGGTTTTGAGGATATTATTAAGGACCACCACAGCTGGATAGAAAATGAAGATTTAATGAGATTGTATGAAAAGTATGATCATCCACTTTATAAAAAACTTAATAAAAAAACTGTAAAAAGTGGTCATGGAGGTATGGACGGGATCATGATGTATAGAATTGTAGAATGTTTAAATAATGGATTGCCACTTGACCAAAATGTTTACGAAGGTTGTTTTTGGTCTGCTGTAGCTCCACTTTCAAAACAATCAATTTTGGACGATGGAAAACCACAAGAGTTTCCTGATTTTACAAGAGGAAAATGGAAAGAAACTGAGAAATTAGGAATTGTTTTATAATAAAAAAGCTCTCCTACTGGAAAGCTCTTCATTGGTCTCTACAAATTCTCTAAGTGAGAATTCACAACACAACAAAAATACAATTAATTTTTTAAAGGTTGGTTG
>QOQA01000009.1 GCA_003331875.1 Cryomorphaceae bacterium
TTTTAAATTAAACAATCTTCTTTTATTCCATAAGTCTTTCCTAGTAACTACTACAACAAATTGACTAGCTGTTCGAGCAGCAGGTTGATCAAAGCAAGCTGAGGAAATTTTTGTCATTAATTTTTTTGAAGTTACATGATAAAACTCCCATAACTGCAAATTACTACTGTTTGGGGCTAATGAAGCATGTAATATAGAGTTCTTAACCTTATCATCACTTATGTCAATATTTTTGAACTTTCTTACAGATCTTCTAGTTCTGACAATTTTATCAAATTCTTTTTTCATTAAACAGAAATATATTTAATTAGTTTTTTAGTCAATTTAAAAATAACTGAATCCTTACTCAGCTTATATTTAAAATTTAAATCAAAAATATTAGACTTTATTATATAAGGTTTGTAATGACTAAAAGTTTTGAAAGATTCGTGTCCATGATATTTTCCCATTCCTGAGTTACCAATTCCACCAAATGGAAGGTTTTTATTTACAATTTGCCCAATTGTGTCGTTAATTGCACCACCTCCAAATGAATAGCTATTGATTAATTTTTTTGCATACTTTATGTTGTTTGTAAATACATAAAATGCCAGGGGGTTTTTACAACCTTCTAATATTTTATTTAGCTCATTATCAGAATTATATGTTATTATGGGAAGAATGGGTCCGAATATTTCATTCTCTAAAATTTTATCTTTGGGCGAGGAGATCTCAACAATAGTTGGTTCAAAATATTTTACCTTTTTTTCGAACCTACCACCATAAATAATATTGCTATTTTCAAGGAGTTTGGAAAGTCTTATTACATGATTCTCATTAATAATAGCTGAGTAGAAAGGACTATTTTTTGGATTATTGCTGTAAATTGATTTGATATTTTTTATAATTGAATTCACGAATGATTCTTTGACCTCCTTGTGAATAGCTAAGAAATTTGGAGCAATACATGTTTGACCACAGTTTAAAAATTTCCCAAAAACTATCCTTTTTGATGCTGTTTCTATTGAAACATTTTTATCAATAATACATGGATTTTTCCCACCTAGTTCAAGGGTTGTAGGTGTTAATGTTTTTGCTGCCTCTTTTGCAACTGTTTTTCCAATACTGGTGCTTCCTGTAAAGAAAATATAATCCCATTTCAGACTCAATAAATATTTTCCAATTTCAGGTCCTCCACTAATAACATCCACATGCCCTCGTTCAAATGACTCGTTTATTATTTTTTCTAAAACCTTTGATGTGTTAAAGGAATGTTCTGAAGGCTTTAAAACCACAGTATTTCCAGCAGACACAGCACCAATAATTGGTGAAATCGAAAGTTGAAATGGATAGTTCCAAGGTGAAATATTTAAAGTAACGCCATAGGGACTAGGTATAATGTAGTCAGTTGAAAAAAAGTTTAGTAATGAAGATGATACTCGTTTTCTATTTGTCCATTTTTTTGTGTGTTTAATAAAAAAATTTAATTCATTATAGATAATTGCAATTTCAGACATGTAAGCTTCTGCATAACTTTTACCTAAATCCATTTTTAGAGCATTAATTATTTCATCTTCACATTTAAAAATAATTTTTTTTAATTTTTTTAGAGATTCAATTCTTATTCTTGGATTGATTGTTTTTTTTGAATCAAAAAATTCTTTTTGATTTTTCAAAATATTTTGACAAAACTTAATTTTAGTCATCATTTAAAATTAATTAATCAATATAATAAGATAATTTCTACTTTTAATATGATAAATACTATATTTACTAGATACTCCATTTATATGGGGTTTTTTTTTAAAAATGGAACTAAATAAGTACAGTAAAGTAATCACAAAAAAAGGTACTCAACCTGCCGCACAAGCTATGCTTCATGCTATCGGATTAACAAAAGAAGATTTTGAGAAACCATTCATAGGTATTGCCAGTACAGGGTATGAAGGAAATCCGTGTAATATGCATCTAAATGAACTATCTCTTCAAATAAAAAATGAAATAGACAAAGAAAAGGCTGTACCACTAATCTTTAATACAATTGGAATTAGTGACGGTATTTCTATGGGCACGAAAGGAATGAAGTATTCGCTTCCCTCGAGAGAAGTAATTGCAGATTCGATTGAATCTGTTGTTAATGGTATGTCGTATGATTCTTTAATTACAGTTGTGGGATGTGATAAAAATATGCCAGGTGCCTTAATGGCTATGATTAGATTAAATAGACCATCAATTTTAGTATATGGTGGAACAATATCCCCAGGATGTTATAAGGGAAAAAAACTAGATGTAGTATCAGCTTTTGAAGCTTGGGGTGAAAAAGTATCAGGAAAAATTTCTGATATTGATTATGAAAATATAATAAGGAACGCTTGTCCAGGTCCTGGTGCCTGTGGAGGTATGTACACTGCAAACACAATGTCTTCTGCCATTGAGGCAATGGGAATGTCACTACCTTATAATTCATCCAATCCAGCTGTAAGTGACCATAAATTAAATGAAAAGAAGAAAATTGCCAGTTCAATTTTAAATTTAATCCGAAATGATATAAAACCTAGTGATATAATTACTAGAAAGTCCATAGAAAATGCAGTAAGGTTAATTACTATATTGGGAGGTTCTACAAATGCTGTATTACATATACTGGCTATTTGCAAAACAGCTAATATTGATTTCAACATAGATGATTTTCAGAAAATATCAAATGAAACTCCATTTCTTGGAAACTTAAAACCAAGTGGAAAATATCTGATGGAAGATTTACATAATATTGGTGGTGTCCCCAGTGTTTTAAAGTTCATGATGGACGAGGGTATGTTAAATACTGATTGTTTAACTGTAACGGGAAAAACAATTGGTCAAAATCTAGAGAAGATACCAAAATTGGATTCCAATCAAGATATCATAATGCCATTAAATAAGCCGATTAAAAAATCAGGTCATATTAGGATTCTTTATGGAAATATTGCTTCTGCAGGATCAGTCGCAAAAATTACTGGAAAAGAAGGTTTGGTTTTTAAAGGAGTTGCCAGGGTTTTTGATTGTGAATATGATGCAAATGAAGCAATTTCGGATGGAAAAATTCAGAAAGGGGACGTTATTGTTATAAGATTTGAGGGACCAAAAGGTGGACCCGGAATGCCCGAAATGTTAAAGCCAACATCTGCAATCATGGGTGCTGGTCTTGGAAACGATGTTGCATTAATTACAGATGGAAGATTTTCTGGTGGTACTCATGGATTTGTTGTTGGACATATTTCACCAGAGGCTGCTGACGGAGGTTTGATTGCATTAATCAAAAATGGTGACACTATTATTATTGATTCAGAAAAAAATGAAATTAATGTGAAATTGGATCAACAAGAGATTCAGTTAAGAAAAAAAGCGTGGATGAAACCTGGTCTAAAATATAAATCAGGTATTTTGTACAAATATTCTAAACTTGTATCAAGTGCGTCAAAAGGGTGTATAACAGATTAATATGAAAAAAATATCAGGAGCAGAAGCTATTATAAGATGTTTAATTTCTGAGGGAGTAGACGTTTTATTTGGTTACCCAGGTGGTGCAATAATGCCTGTATATGACGAGCTTTATAAATTTCAGAAAGAACTTAATCATGTTCTTGTTAGGCATGAACAGGGTGCAACTCATGCTGCGCAGGGATATGCGAGATCTTCTGGAAAAGTTGGTGTTGCCATTGCAACATCAGGTCCTGGTGCAACAAATCTGGTTACTGGTATTGCTGATGCTCAAATTGATTCAACACCTCTGGTGTGTATAACTGGACAAGTAGCATCTTATTTACTTGGCTCTGATGCATTTCAAGAAACTGACATTGTTGGCATATCTACACCTGTTACAAAATGGAATTATCAAATCACAAAAGCATCAGAAATAAGTGAGATTATATCTAAAGCTTTCTACATAGCCAAATCTGGAAGACCTGGGCCTGTTCTAATAGATATTACTAAAGATGCACAATTTGATATGATTGATGATTTTGAGTATAAAAAATGTATAAACATTCGAAGTTATACGCCTACACCTACGTTTGATAAATCTGTAATTCAGGATGCTGTAAAATTGATAAACAAATCAAAAAAGCCTCTCATAGTTTGGGGACAAGGTGTTATTTTAGGTAATGCAGAGCCTGAATTCAAAGATTTTGTTGAAAAATCTGGAATCCCCTCGGCCTGGACCATTTTAGGTGTTTCAGCAATTTCAACCAATCACGAACTCAATGTTGGTATGGTTGGTATGCATGGTAATTATGGACCAAATGTACTTACTAACCAATGTGATTTGTTGATTGCAATTGGGATGAGATTTGATGACAGAGTCACTGGGGATCTAAAATCATATGCAAAACAAGCTAAAATTATTCATTTCGAAATTGATCCAGCAGAAGTTGATAAAAATGTTAAAGTTGAATTAGCTGTCATTGGTGATGTAAAGGAGACCCTAAAAAAAATACTTCCCCTTATAAAGAAAAGAAACCATCATTCTTGGGTGTGTAAGTTTAGAGAATTAAATAAAATTGAGTTTGATAAAGTTATAGATAAAGAATATAATAAAGAACATGGAGGATTGAGTATGGCCGAAGTAATCAAGTCCATAAACGAAAATACCGATGGTAATTCTATTCTTGTTACCGATGTTGGTCAGCACCAAATGGTTGCATGCAGATACATGAATTTTAATAAATCTAAATCCAATATAACCTCTGGTGGACTTGGTACTATGGGTTTTGCACTTCCTGCAGCACTTGGGGCAAAAATTGGAGATCCAAAAAGAGAGGTTATCGCTGTTATTGGTGATGGAGGCTTTCAAATGACCATTCAAGAATTAGGTACCATTTTTCAAACCTCATCTGCAGTAAAAATTGTAATATTAAACAATGAATTTTTGGGGATGGTAAGGCAATGGCAACAATTATTTTTTGATAAAAGGTATGCATCCACTGAAATGACTAACCCAGATTTTGTTACAATATCAAAAGGTTATTTTATTGAATCAAAGCGTGTATCCAAAAGAAAAGATCTTAATTCATCAGTTAAACAAATGTTATCACATGATGGGGCTTTTCTGTTGGAGGTCTGTGTTGAGAAAGAGGACAATGTCTTTCCAATGATACCTTCTGGATCTTCAGTTTCTGATATAAGACTCGAGTAAATGAAAAAAATGACCTATACAATCTCTATATATACAGAGAACAACGTTGGATTACTTAATAGAGTTTCCCAAATATTTTTAAAAAGACATATTAATATTGCTAGTATTACATCATCTGAGTCTGAAATCCCTGATATTTTTAGGTTTGTAATTATAGTTAATGTTAGTAAAGAGCAAGTTATAAAAGTCGTTAAGCAAATTGAAAAACAAATTGAGGTTATTTCAGTTTTCTTCCATACTGATAAGCAAACTATATTTTTAGAGACTGCACTATACAAAGTTAAGTCCAGTTCACTGTTTGAAGAGAGGCAAATTCAAAATATCATTAAAGAAAGTAGATCAAATATTGTAACCGTAAAATCAGACTTTTTTGTAATTGAAAAAACAGGGTGGAGGTCTGAAACTGAAGATTTGTATAAAAAATTAAAACCCTATGGTTTGTTACAATTTGTAAGATCTGGAAGAATTTCAGTCACAAAGAAATCTATGGAAATTAGTAAAATTTTAAATGGTAAATAAGAATGAGTAATTATTATAATAATTTAACTGAGTTAGAAAAAAAAGAACAATTAGCAAAATGTAGATTTATGAAAGAGTCAGAATTCTCTGATGGCATAAACGCTTTGTTATATAAAAAAATTGTCATAATTGGTTGTGGTGCACAAGGTTTAAATCAAGGTCTAAATATGAGAGATTCTGGATTAGATATCTCTTATGCCTTAAGAAAATCATCAATTGAAAATCAATCACAATCATTTAAGAATGCAATTAAAAATAATTTTATTGTTGATACTTATGAAAAATTAATTCCTGATGCTGACGTTGTAATAAATTTGACACCAGACAAAAATCATTCAGAAGTAGTCAAAAAAGCAATGCCTTTAATGAAACTGAATTCGGTTCTTTCATATTCACATGGATTTAATATTGTTGAAGAGGGTATTTCAGTTAGAGAAGATATAACTGTAATAATGGTTGCTCCAAAATGTCCAGGCACAGAGGTCAGAGAAGAGTTTTTGAGAGGCTTTGGGGTTCCAACTTTGATTGCTGTTCATCCCGAAAATGATTCATTAGGACTGGGCTTAGATATTGCTAAAGCATATGCAGTTGCTACTGGTGGTCACAAAGCAGGTGTTTTAGAATCTTCATTTGTTGCTGAAGTTAAGTCTGATTTGATGGGAGAGCAAACAATTTTATGTGGTGTACTACAATCAGGATCACTTTTGATTTATAAGAAAATGATTGAGCTTGGATATGAAACAGATTTCAGTATAAAATTAATTCAAAACGGATGGGAAACGATAACTGAGGAACTTAAACATAAGGGCATTGGAGGAATGATGGATAGATTAGATAATCCATCTAGGTATGTTGCTCACAAACTTTCTAATCAATTAAAGAAAATAATGACACCATTATTTGATAAACATATGTCTGATATTTTAGATGGAACATTTTCAAAAGATATGATGCAAGATTGGTTAAATAATGACCACAAGCTGTTGAATTGGAGGGAGGAGACAGGTAAAAAAAAATTTGAATTAAATAGTGCAGGATCAATGAAAATCGATAATCAGCAATACTTTGATAAAGGAATTCTAATGGTTTCTTTTGTAAAATCCGGTGTTGAGCTTGCTTTTGAAACTATGGTGAACAATGGGATTATCGATGAGTCAGCTTATTATGAATCACTTCACGAATTACCATTAATTGCTAATTTAGTTTCTAGAAAAAAGCTCTACGAGATGAATAGAATTATTTCTGATACTGCAGAGTATGGTTGTTATTTATTTAATAATTCTTGTATTCCGTTGCTAGAAAATTTTATGTATAATATTGAAAAATATCAAATTGGATCAACTTGCTCAATTGAATTTGATAAAAATGAATTAGAATCTTATGATAAAAAAACTAACACTCATCCAATTGAAAAAATTGGTGAAGTGCTTAGAAATAATATGAAAAATATGAAAAAGCTTATTTAATGCTCATTAATTATTTCTTATGACTGGCATTATTCTTGATCCAAAAATATAAACAACTAAAATGTTACATTCAGTTCCACCTGAGTTCGATATAAAAGAACCAATTAATCATAAAACATACCTTATTGACGGTAAAATAGGTAAATGGGATGGCGAATATAGTGAAGTAAAATCAACCATATTGTCATCGAAAAAAAATATTCCTTATAAACTTATTGGACATTCACCCAAAATGGATGAAAAACACGCTTTAAAAGCATTGGATGCGGCTGATAAAGCTTACAAAAATGGAACAGGTAAATGGCCTACAATGAAAGTGTATGAAAGAATTAATTGTATGCAGAAATTTGTTGACCTAATGAAAATGAAAAGAGAAGAAGTTGTAAAGCTTTTGATGTGGGAAATTGGTAAAAACTTAAACGATTCAAGAAAAGAGTTTGATAGAACAGTAGACTACATTAATGAAACAATTAATGAGTATAAGAAAATAGACCGTGATGGTGCTACTTTTCAAAACAACTCTGGAGTTAGAGCATTGATAAGAAGGGGGCCATTGGGTGTTGTACTTTGTCTTGGTCCATACAATTACCCGTTGAATGAAACATTTGCATTATTAATTCCTGCAATTATCATGGGAAATACCGCCATATTTAAACCCGCAAAACATGGTGTTTTATTAATTGCACCACTGTTGGATGCATTTAAGAACTCATTTCCGCCTGGTGTTGTTAATATAATTTTTGGTAGAGGAAGAGAAATGGCATCACCAATTATGAAAACTGGGAAAGTAAATGTGCTTGCTCTTATTGGGCATAGTAGTTCTGCAATTTCCTTACAAGATTTACATCCACAAAAAAATAGATTAAGACTAGTCCTAGGCTTAGAAGCAAAAAATCCTGCTATTATTTTAGATGATGCTGACCTAGATTTAGCTGTCAATGAATGTATTAATGGCTCATTATCATTTAATGGACAGAGATGTACCGCCTTAAAGATTATTTATGTTCATGAAAAAATTAAAGAGAAATTTCTTAAACAATTCTGTGAAAAAATAGATGATTTAAAATTAGGTCTTCCATGGGAAAACACACTTTTAACCCCCTTGCCAGAACCTCATAAACCAAAATATATTAATGATTTAATTGAAGATGCTAAAGAAAAAGGGGCAAGAGTTTTGAACAAAAAAGGAGGAGAAATAAGTAATAACTATGTGTTCCCTGCAGTTTTATATCCTGCAAATGAAGAAATGAAAGTTTATAAAGAAGAGCAATTTGGTCCTGTTGTTCCTGTTATTCCCTTTAATGACATAGATATTCCTATTTCATTTATGGCAGAGTCAAATTATGGTCAACAAGTAAGTTTGTTTGGAAAATCTGAAAAAAAATTAGGCCCATTAATCGATTCATTAGTCAATTTAGTTTGTAGAGTTAATCTTAATACTTCCTGTCAACGAGGTCCTGATGTTTTTCCCTTTACAGGGAGAAAGGACTCAGCTGTCGCAACCTTAAGCGTGCACGATGCACTAAGATCATTTTCAATCAGAACTTTTGTGGCTTCTAGGGATAATGAAACCAATAAAGAAATCCTCAGAAAATTAATTGACAATAAAGAATCAAATTTTATTAGAACAGATTATTATTTGTAGTTTAATTTAGCATTATTGGCATCACTAACATGATTATACTTTCACTATCATTATCAACAATACTAGGTGAAATTATTCCTGCTCTGCTTGGGGATGAAAGTTCTAATTTTATTAGTTCTGAATCAAGGTTTGATAACATCTCTACAATAAACTTAGAATTGAAACCTATGGAAATATCAGATCCATTATAATTACAGTCTAATACCTCCTCAGATTTATTATTAAAATCTACATCCTCAGCTTTTATTACAAGTTTATTGCCTTTAATTTCGAGTTTGACTTGATTTGTAGATTTACTTGAAAAAATAGATGATCTTTTTGCTGCTTGTAAAAATTGTAATCTGTCAATTTCAAGAATATTTGGATTTTCTTTTGGAATAACAGCATCATAGTTTGGGTATTTACCATCAACTAATCTACAAACCAATTTAAAATTTGAAAAATTAAAAATTGCATTAGTTTTATTATATAACACATTGGTGTCGGAATCATGATCTTGAAGAATATTTTTTAAAATATTTAACGGCTTATTGGGGACAATAAATTCTATTGCTGTATCCGATATAACATCTTTTCTTTCATACTTTACTAATTTGTGTGCATCAGTTGCTACAAAACAAGATGAGTCAGAACTAATTTGAAAAAATACACCTGACATAACAGGTCTTAAATCATCATTGCCAGCAGCAAATATTGTTGAATTTATAATTTTTAACAAAATTGATGATTGAAAATTTATTGCAGATGCTTCTTCAACTGCTAATGGCTTAGGAAAATCAGAACCATCGTAGTACGATAAGGAATAATGACCGTTATTTGAATTGATTTCAAGAATGTTATTTTCCAGAACCGAAAAGGTGAGTGGTTGATCTGGGAGTGACCTAACTATATCAATTAAAAGTTTTGCAGGGATGGCAATATTTGATTGAATTGATGAGTCTATTGAAATGCTTGACGTTAAAGACGTTTCCATATCAGATGCTGTTATGTACAAGTCATTGTTGATAATTTCAAATAAGAAACAATCAAGTATAGGTAGGGTATTATTATTATTTAATATTGATCCTAAAACTTGTAAATTTTTTAGTAAACTTTCAGAAGAAATTATAAATTTCATATACCAAAATAAATATATTGTAAAAGCTACTTATAATGAAATTAATTTTAATAAAATTCTAGGAACTTATAAACTTTATTGATATGCTATCTCCATAAGATAATCCAAACAAACTTCCCGCTCCACCACTAACTTTAGGATTGCTTTTATAAATACATAGAGTTAAATTTCCAGATGAATTGAATAATGCAATTTTTTTGCCGTCCTCTTCCCGGTATTCTTTTTTAATATTGTAATTAATTGCATGGTTGAATGAATCATAAACCTTATTAAATTTTACATTTCTTGCATTTATTTCGTATGATCTATCATTAGAAAATTTGTTAAAGAGATCTTTAGTAATATTTGAAACAACATTTCCGTAATTATCAACATAAATGACATGCCCAATTATTTTATCATCAGATTGGGTTTTAACGTTCAAATGTGTAAAGGTTTTTAGGTTTACTATTTCATTTCCAAGTAAATTAATATTACCACCACGAATTAAATGTGCAGCAGCCTTGATAAATGTTCTTATTGACGATGAATTTTTATATTTACCAATTGTAATTTCGATGTTTTTTTCTGGTTTTATATGATCTGAAAGTAATGAAATAAAACCATTATCAGCAGTTATAAAGTAGTGATTATCATAATAAGAAATAATTAAAAATTTTTCAGGATTATATTGAGCATCCACATCAATGATGTGTATAGTGCCACGTGGATAATTTATATATGATCTTTTTGTTATGTATGCTGCCTCAACAATATTAAAAGGTGAAATTTCGTGACTGACATCAACTAAGTTTATTGTGGAAATTTCACTTAGGAGTAATGCTTTTGCTTTTGAAACTTTAGAACCCTTATTTCCATAGTCCGATAAAAGAGTAATTATAGACATTATAATATTAAGATAATATTCTTTTTTATAAATTTACTCAATAAGAATTTATTAAAGATCTTTTGGAAAAATTTGAATACTATATTAAGGATATTCACCCTTCAGATTTTTTTAATTCTGAGATTGATATCCTTAAATCATTAAAAAAGGTTTATAAAAAGATAAAGATTACGCCGAGAGGAGATAAACTTTTGCTTGAGGGTGAAAATAATGATATACTTAAACTTTGTGTTAATCTAGATTCGTTAATTTATTTCTTAAAACAAAATGAGGATCTTAACCAATCAAATTTAAATCAAATTATTTTAGGAAAAGGGGATAGACTTTTGAAGCCTCAGTCAGGCAGAGTTATTTTGTATGGGACCAATAAAAAGAAAATAAAGGCTCACACACTTAACCAAATAAAAATCCTTGAAGCTTTTGAAAACAATGACATGGTTTTTGCTATTGGACCTGCAGGTACCGGGAAAACTTACACTGGAGTAGCTTTAGCTGTTAAGGCTCTTAAGAATAAAGATGTAAAGAGAATTATCCTCACAAGACCTGCGGTTGAAGCAGGTGAAAATTTAGGATTTCTTCCTGGTGATTTAAAAGATAAACTTGATCCATATATGCAACCGCTTTACGATGCATTGAAAGATATGATTCAAATAGAAAAGCTTGATGATTATATAAAGAGAGGTATTATAGAAATAGCTCCTCTAGCTTACATGAGAGGTAGAACCTTAGACAATGCATTTGTAATTCTTGATGAAGCTCAAAATACAACCGAAAATCAAATGAAAATGTTTTTGACAAGAATGGGAAAAAAAGCAAAATTTATGATAACTGGAGACCCAGGCCAAATTGACTTACCTAAGAAATCGATGTCTGGCTTAAAGCAGGCAAATATTTTGCTTCAAAAAATTCCTGGTATTGAGATAGTGTACCTGGACGGGAGCGATGTAATACGTCACAAATTAGTTAGAAATATAATTGATGCTTATAATTTGAGGAAATAAATGAAATCAGTAATTACCAAAACAAATTTTAATTTCAGAGATATAAAATCAAAATACGAGGGTAAAGTAAGGGATGTATATACTTTAAGCAACAATAATATAATCGTAATAGCAACAGATAGGATTTCAGCTTTTGATGTAATAATGCCCAAAGGAATAACCTATAAAGGTCAAATATTAAATCAGATTTCTACAGAAATGCTTAACAAAACAAATGATATAGTCGACAATTGGTTGATTTCCTCACCTGACCCAAATATTTCTTATGGTAAAAAATGTAAGCCTTTTAAAATTGAAATGGTTGTTAGAGGATATTTGTCTGGTCATTCATATAGGCTTTATAAATCAGGTTTGAGAAATATTTGTGGAAATATCATCCCAGAAAAAATGAATGAAAACGATCAATTTAAAGAACCAATTGTAACTCCAACAACAAAAGCTGAAATAGGGAGTCATGATCAAGATATTAGTCCTGATGAGATTATTTCGAATAAAATACTAGATAAAAAAATGTATGATAAATTACATTTTATTTCACTAGAACTATTTAATAGAGGAACGGAAATTGCTAAAAAATCTGGTTTAATATTAGTTGATACTAAATATGAGTTTGGTCTTGACTTAGAAAATAATATCGTTTTGATTGATGAAATTCACACGCCTGACTCATCAAGGTATTTTTATTTAGATTCTTACAATCATCTCCAAATTAATAAACTAAAGCAAAAGCAATTATCTAAAGAATTTTTTCGTGAATGGTTGATGGAGAATGATTTTCAAGGTAAAGAAGGACAGAAAATACCATATATTTCAAAAGAAACTATTGATTTAATATCAAGTAGGTACATTGAGCTTTATGAAAAATTGATGAATAAAAAGTTTTTAAAAGACCATAATCTGGATATTAATGAAAGAATCAAACTAAATATGTCTAATTTTTTATAAAAATTTAACAATTTCATCAATTTTAATTTTTGGATTAAACCAAAAGTGTTTGCCATTATTATTAAGCCATGTAATTTGTTTTTTAGCAAACCTTCTTGTATTTCTTTTAATTTGCTCAATTGATTCTTCTTTACTTGACTTACCATCAAAATAATTGAAAAGCTCTTTATAACCAACCGTATTTAAAGGATTTAAATTTGAGTGTTTGTGTAAACTTTGTGCCTCTTCAAGTAGCCCATTTTTTATCATTAGATCAACCCTATTATTGATCACATCGTGTACTATCTTTCTTTCATCATTTAGTGCTATTGAAATGTGATTGTATTTGGAAGTGTTTTTTTTTCCGAGAAAAGAAGAGTAAGGTTTTTGAGATTGAATTGAGACCTCTAAAGCTCTAATTATTCTTCTGTGATTATTTTTATCAACCATTTTAAGATATTTAGGGTCTATTTTTTTTAACATTAGAAGAATGTATTCTTTTCCTTTTTTTTCAAAATCTTGATTTAGTTTATCTCTTAAGTCTTTTGAAATTTTTGGCATTTCGTCCAATTCATTGAATATCGAGTTTAAAAACAAAAATGATCCTCCAACTAAAATTATATTATCATATTTTTTAAATAAAATATTAATTAGATTTTTAGCATCTCTAGAATAATCATAAACCGTGTAATTATCAAATATTGACTTATTTTGAATAAAATGATGTTTTACAGTTGAAAGTTCAGTTTTTGAGGGTGGGGCAGTCCCTATCTTCATTTCCTTGTAGAACTGTCTAGAATCAAAAGAAACAATTTCAGTATTTAAAAAAATTGCTAATTCAATAGCTTTTTTAGTTTTACCTATTGCTGTTGGTCCTGAAATACTAATTAATCTTTTCAAATTCTCTGTTAATTTTAAATAACTCAAGTGTTGCTTTGGCATCATCAAATGCTCTATGGTGATTATTGAGTTCAATTTTAAAGTGATTACATATCTTTTTTAATTTATAGGATTCGAGATCAGGAAAGTTTTTTTTTGATAATTCAATTGTACATAATGTGTCAGCTTCGAAGTACATTCCAATTTTTTTAAATTCATTTCTAAGTACTCGATAATCATAACTTACATTATGACCAACAATTATCTTATTATTTAATAATTTTATTAATTCTGAAGAATAATCACCAAAACTTTTACAATTCTTTAAATCTTTATCTCTTATTCCTGTAAGTCTTTGAACAAAATAATCAACTTTTTTTTTAGGATTGATCAGGGATTGGAAAGTTTTAATTATGTCATTACCATCAAAAATCAAAATACCTATTTCAATGATTCTTTCTTCATTAAATTTACCGCCAGATGTTTCTGTATCAATTATTGCAAACATTTAATTAAATATTGCCGAACCTACTCTTATCATGTTTGAATTGTATTTTAAAGCTAACAGGTAATCACCACTCATTCCCATTGATAAATACTTTAATGGGGTGATTTTTGAGTACTTTTTATATAGGTTTGATAATAATGAAAATTCCGACTCTACTATACTAGTATCGTTTGAAAAGGTAGCCATACCCATTAATCCTAATATCTTAATATTTTTATATTTTTTTGACAAATAATTATTAAAAATAAGCTCAAGCTCGTTTGGTAAAAATCCATATTTGCTATCATCGTCTGAAATTTTAACTTGAATTAAAATATTTGTAAAAAGATTTTTATTAATTGATAATTTATTGATTTGTTCAATAAGTCTAAATGAATCTACAGAGTGAATTAAATGTATAAATTCAATTATATCTTTAACCTTATTTCTTTGAAGATGACCGATCATGTGCCAACGAATATCTTTTGGAAGTATGTTGTATTTTGTAACAAGATCTTTAACTCTATTCTCTCCAAAATTTATATGATTTTTATTATAAACTTTCATTATTTCATCACTTGTGCTTCTTTTTGAAACCGCAACCGTTTCAACATCATGTCCATTTTTATTTTTTAAATTTTTAAAATTATGAATCATTTTCAATTTCATTTAAAATTAGAAAAGCAACCTGTAAGGCTTTAAACCCTTCTTCAAAACTGACTTGAGGTTTATTATTGTCAATTATTGATTTGTAAAAATTATTATGCTCCTCCTCAATAGCATTAATATTTTTATTTTTATAATTTATGATTTTGATTTCTTTTTCTTTTCCATCAAAGTTTTTTAAAGTAAGAGCGTACTGATTTGAATTGTCATGATCTATTATTTTTACTTGTTCAGACTTACCTAAATCAAAATCCATAGAAATATATGAATCTGGTTGAAAAAGTCTCATCTTCCTCATTTTTTTTAATGATATTCTACTTGCTGTGAGATTTGCAACACATCCATTTTGAAATTCAATTCTAGCATTAACTATATCTGGATTATTACTAATTACTTTAGTTCCATTTGCATTAATACTTTTTATTTTAGAATCTACAATTGATAATATAATATCAATATCATGTATCATAAGATCTAAAACGACTGAAACATCAGTTCCTCGTTCTGGATAGTGTGATAACCTATGCGCCTCAATAAACATTGGTTTTAATAGATTTTTTACATTAAGGTATGCTGAATTAAACCTTTCAACGTGACCAACCTGACCAATCAATCCAAATTTTTTTACTAATAAAACGAGTTCTTCAGCTTCTTCGGTTGTGGAGGCTATAGGTTTTTCTATAAACACATGTTTTTTTTGTTCAATAAAAAATTTAGCTAGGTTAAAATGAAATGCGGTTGGTGTTGCAATTATGACAGCATCAATTTTATTGCTAAAATTATCTAAATCATAAAATCTTTTCAATTCATATTTTTTTTCTATCTCTTGAGACTTATTATCATCATTATCCATAAATCCATTGAGATCAAAATTATTTGACTTCTTAAGAAGTTTAATATGAATTTCACCAAGGTGGCCACAACCGACAACTCCTATCTTTATCATCATTTCAAATTTACAATCTATATTAACTTTGTATATAAATTGATCGATTAATTTTATGAAAGATTCTAACAAACACAAAGGATTAAGGAAAAAATTAGTATTAGAATTATTAAACAAAGGGATTCGTGATGAAAAAGTTTTAAACGTTATTAATCTAATTCCTAGGCATTTTTTTTTAGACAAGGACTTTGAAAATTTTGCATACATAGATAAACCATTCCCAATAGGGGAGGATCAAACAATATCACAACCTTACACAGTAGCTTTTCAAACCGAAAAACTTAAAATTAATACAGGAGATAAAATTCTTGAAATTGGTAGTGGTTCTGGTTATCAAACATCTATTTTAGTTTCACTCAAAGCAGATGTTTATTCAATTGAAAGAATATATAATCTTTATAAAAGTTCCAAAAAAATTCTCTCATCAATAAATTTAATGCCAAAGAAAATTGTATGGGGTGATGGCTATCTTGGTTTACTTGATGTGGCACCATTCGATAAAATTTTAATAGCGGCTGCATGCAACGAAATACCAACAAAATTATTAAAACAACTTAAAATTGGAGGAAAAATGATTTTACCAATTGGTAATAAAAAAAATCAAATTATGAACTTAATAACAAGAATCTCCGAAAATAAAATAAAAAAAATTGAACTTGGTAATTTTCTTTTTGTTCCAATGTTAAAAAACAAAATTTAAGACTTTAATCTCCTTTTTAAATTGATTTTACTTTCTCTATCCTTTATTGTATTTCTCTTATCATAGAGCTTTTTGCCTTTAGCTATTGACACTTCAATTTTTGCTATTCCCTTATCGTTTGAAAAGATTTTAGAGGGAATCAAGGTTGAACCTAGTACATTGGTCTCGGAGCGAATTTTTTTTAACTCAAATTTGTTCAGTAATAATTTTATTTTAGATGATGATTTTTTTTCGGTTGGAGTGTTACCAAAAATAATATTGAAGACAAACAACTCATCATCAATGAAATTACAATACGAATTTTCAATTATTACTTTTTTTGCTCTTATAGTTTTAATTTGCAGTCCTGTCAAAACAAGTCCTGCAACATACTTTTTTTTTAAAAAATATTTAAAATTTGCTTTTTTATTTACTATGTTAATTTTCTCTTGCACTAGGCAAAGTTAATAAGTATCTTTAAATCTAATAAAACATTTATGGTTAAGGATAATCAAATCTTTGATTTAATTAATAAAGAACAACATAGGCAAACCATAGGTATTGAACTTATAGCCTCAGAAAACTTCGTTAGTAAAAGTGTTATGGATGCTTGTGGATCAGTTTTAACAAATAAATATGCTGAGGGATATCCCGAAAAGAGATATTATGGTGGTTGCGAAGTTGTTGATGAAATTGAAACATTAGCTATCGAAAGGGCAAAAATGCTTTTTGGGGCTGAATACGCTAACGTACAACCACATTCAGGTAGTCAAGCCAATGCATCTGTATTTCATGCTTTTCTTAATCCAGGGGATAAGTTACTTGGATTCGATTTATCTCACGGTGGTCATTTGACTCATGGATCAAATGTTAACTTTTCAGGTAAGATTTATAAATCATCATTTTATGGAGTTGAAAGAGATACTGGACTACTTAACTACGATAATATATTAAAAATTGCAAAAAAAGAAAAACCTAATATGATTATTGCTGGAGCATCAGCATATTCAAGGGATATTGATTTTAAAAAATTTCGTGAAATTGCTGATGAAGTAGGCGCATACCTTCTTGCAGACATATCACATCCCTCTGGTTTAATTGCTAAAAAATTTCTTAATGACCCAATTCCTTATTGCCATGTTGTAACTACAACGACTCATAAAACCTTGAGAGGTGCAAGAGGAGGTTTAATACTAATTGGAAAGGATTATGAAAACCCTTTTGGACTAAAATTTAAAAATGGAAATTTAAAAATGATGTCAAAATTAGTTGACCTGGCAGTATTTCCTGGTAATCAAGGAGGTCCTCTTGAGCATGTTATTGCTGCGAAAGCAGTTGGTTTTGGTGAAGCACTAGATAAAAGTTTTTACAATTATATTGAAAGAGTAAAAAATAATGCTCTAACTATGTGTAACGAGTTTGTTTCAAGAGGATATGATGTTGTCTCAAATGGTACGGATAACCATCTTATGTTAATAGATTTAAGAAATAAAAATATTACCGGAAAAGATGCTGAAAGTGCTCTTGTTAAGGCTGATATTACAGCAAACAAGAATATGGTTCCATTCGATGATAAATCACCTTTTGTTACATCTGGTATTAGATTTGGCACAGCTGCAATAACAACAAGAGGATTAAATAATTTTGATATAATTAATGTTGTTGACATGATTGATAAAGTCATAACAAATTATAGCAATAATAAAATATTAAATGAAGTAAAAAAAGATGTAAATAAAATGATGAAGGATAGACCCCTGTTTATTCCTTAAATATTTTAACCTCAAATATTTTATCCCACTTCTTACCTGTAACAAAAAAACTATTTCTTTTTTTATTAAATGCAATTCCATTTAGTACGTCTAATTCAGGGTGTTTTTTTACTTTGTCTCGAAGACCATCAAAATTAATTAAGCCTAAAACTTTTCCACTATTCTTTTCAATCATTAATACTACGTCTTTGTTTGATTGGTATGTGTTTGCATAGATTATGTTGTCAACAACCTCTAATTCATTAATATTTTTAATTTTTTTTGTGTTAGTAACAATTTCAATAGAGTCGATTTCAAGAAAAGTTTTAGGATCAATAATTCTAATTTTAGATGAACCATCTGATAGATAAAGAAATTTACTATCATTAGCCAAACCCCATCCCTCAGTATTTTTATCATAATTAAATGAATCAATAAGATCAAGACTATTTGGATCATAAATAAAACCAATTTTATTTTTCCATGTTAATTGAAGAACATGATCATTAATAATAGTTAAGCCTTCACCAAAATATTTATCGTCTAAATATTTTTCAACAACAACTTTACCATTAAAAAGGTCTATTTTTTTTATAGCTGAATATCCGTTCAAGCCTGTACTTTCATACAAAAAATCATTAAAGAATTCCAAACCTTGAGTATATGAAGATATATCATGGGAATATTCATTAAGGATTTTATATTTAAAAATTACAGGATTAGTATCACTATATATATCAATATTTTTTTTTGATGTTAATATAAAATCATCAACTTTTAATTGAGCTTTGATAGTGTTAGTTCCAAGTTTTGAATTTGATAATAAAATATTTTCCTTTATTTCCTTATCATTTAAATAGTACTTAATATTAATATTATCAATATTAACCTCATTAAATTCACATGAAAGGGATAGCTGAGAATTTTGAGTGTAGATTACGTCACTCGAATTAATATTTATTGTTAGGATATCTTTAGGTTTTTGATTACATGAAAAAATAAAAACCAATATGAATAAAAGATGTTTCATCATTTAATCATTAAAATTAAATATTATTAAACATTTATTAAAACATACTTATATTTGTTTTGGGCAGGCCTTATGCAACCAGCTCCTATTTAATCCCCCAGGGTGGGAACACAGCAAGGGTAGATGGTCGTAGCGGTGTGATATAAGTTACTTGCCCTTTTTTAATGAACAAAGTAATCATCATTACAGGGGCTTCCTCGGGAATAGGAAAATCAATAGGAAACTATTTAACAGAAAAAGGATATATTGTTTATGGTACTAGCAGGAAACCAGAAAAATACCCTAAGTCAGAATTTACACTAGTTAAATCAGATATCAATAAAAAAAGTGATACTCAAAACTTAATAAATCATGTTATATCTATTGAAGGAAAAATAGATGTTCTAATTAATAATGCTGGTATAGGATATACAGGACCTATTGAAGAGTCTAGAATTGAGGATATAGAATCACTCTTCAGCACAAATTTTTTTGGACCAATTGAAATGATAAAAAACACACTACCATTAATGAGAAAAAATAATAGTGGATTAATTATCAATATAACATCAATTGCTGGTTACATAGGTTTGCCATTTAGGGGCGTATTTTGCGCATCCAAAAGTGCCTTAGAAATATTAACTGAATCATTGAGGGCAGAAATAAAAGATTATGGAATAAAGGTTGTGAATGTCGCCCCTGGGGATGTTAAAACAGATGTAATTTCAAGAAGGATAGACTCTTTTAATGATAAAAATTCTATTTATTTTAAAAAATACTACAAAACATGGAAGTCTATGAACAAAGATGTCGAGGAAGGAGGGATAGATCCATTGAAAATCTCTAGATTAATTTTTAAAATTATTAATAAAAATAATCCCAAAATTCATTATGTAATTGGTAAACCACTTCAAAAATTTTCAATAGTTTTGAAAAAAATATTACCTGATTTAGTATTTGAGAGAATCCTAAATAGGTTTAATAGTTTATAAATGAAGTTTTTTATTGATACTGCAAATATTGAAGAAATAAAAGAAGCTCAAAGCTTTGGTGTCTTAGATGGTGTGACTACAAATCCTTCTTTGATGTCAAGAGAAAATATTAAAGGTGAAAAAAATATTATTGAACACTACAGAAAAATTTGCTTGGAAGTAGATGGCGATGTATCAGCTGAAGTTATATCAACTGATCTAGATGGCATAATAAATGAAGGTGAACTATTAAGTAAATTAGATAACAAAATAGTTGTCAAAGTGCCAATGATAAAAAATGGTATAAAAGCTATAAAACACTTTTCATCAAAAAATATCAAAACCAATTGTACTCTGATTTTTTCAAGTGGTCAGGCTTTAATTGCCGCAAAAGCAGGTGCAACATATGTCTCACCATTTATTGGAAGATTGGATGATATTTCAATAGACGGGTTAAATATTATTTCTGAGATTCGAAAAATTTATGATAATTATAATATAAATACCCAAATTTTAGCAGCATCAATAAGATCTCCTATGCATATAATTAATTGTGCTAAAATTGGATCGGATGTTATTACATCCCCATTAACCTCAATCGTAAAATTATTTCATCATCCACTCACAGATATTGGGTTAAAAAAGTTTTTAGATGATCATTATTCTGTAAATAAAAAATAATACATGATCAGTACTAATAATTTATCAATCCAATATGGAAAAAGAATTCTTTTTGATGAGGTAAATATTACATTTAAAAAAGGAAATTGTTATGGTGTCATTGGAGCAAATGGGGCTGGAAAATCTACTTTTTTAAAAGTTCTTTCTGGTGAAATTCAACCAAATAGCGGTTCTGTAATAATTGAACCAGGCAATCGATTATCGATACTTGAACAAAACCAAAATGCTTATGATAAATATACTGTTATTGATAGTACAATTATGGGCAATAAGGATCTTTATCAAATAAAAAAAGAAATGGATTTTTTATATTCAAAAGAAGATTTTTCTGATGATGATGGTATAAAGGTTGGGGAACTTCAGAATAAATATGAAGAGATGGATGGTTGGAATGCTGAAAGTGAAGCGGCTTCATTACTCTCACAGTTAGGGGTTGAGGAGAGTCTTCACAATCAAAAATTAATTGACATAGATTTAAAACTTAAGGTCAGAGTTTTGCTTGCTCAGTCATTATTTGGAAATCCGGATATTCTAATTATGGATGAACCAACTAATAATTTAGATTTTGAGACAATTAAATGGCTTCAAAATTTCCTATCAAATTATGAAAATACAGTTATAGTGGTTTCTCATGACAGATATTTTTTAGACTCAGTCTGTACCCATATTTCTGATATTGATTACGGAAAAATATCCCATTACTCTGGTAATTATACATTTTGGTATGAATCAAGTCAGTTAGCTCTTAAACAACGGGCTCAACAAAATAAAAAGGCAGAGGAAAAAAAGAAAGAATTGGAGGAGTTTATATCTAGATTTAGTGCTAATGTAGCTAAATCAAAACAAGCGACATCAAGAAAAAAGATGATTGAGAAGTTAAATATAGAGGATATAAAGCCTTCCTCTAGAAGATATCCGGGAATAATATTTGAAATTGAAAGGAATTTAGGGGATCAAATCCTAAATATTGAATCTATGGAAACATCATTGTTTAATAATTTTAATACAATCATAAACAATGGTGACAAGGTTATTCTTTACTCTAGAAGCCCTAAAATTATTGACAATTTCTATCATAAAATTCTTTTGAATAATGATAGTATTAAGTGGGGAACAACTGTCTCAAAATCTTACATCCCTGAAAATTATGATACTTTTTTTGAAAAAAATCTAAGTTTGGTAGATTGGTTAAGACAATGGTCAAGGAATGATGAAGAAAGAGAAGAAGTATATATTCGAGGTTTTTTAGGTAAGATGCTTTTTAGTGGTGAGGAAGCATTAAAATCATGTAGAGTTCTTTCTGGAGGTGAAAAGGTAAGGTGTATGCTATCTAAAATGATGATGGAAAAATCAAATTTTTTAATATTAAATGAACCAACAAATCATTTAGATCTTGAAAGTATCACAGCCTTAAACAATTCACTTATTAATTTCAAAGGAAATATCTTCCTAACTACTCAAGATTTTCAGTTTGCCAATTCAGTAGGAAACAGAGTTATTGAATTAGGAACTAAGGGTTTTATTGATAAACTTATGAGCTTTAGCGAATACTTAAATGACCCTAAGGTCAAGGAGCAAAGAGAGATAATTTATTAATCTCTTAGTGTTGCTTCAAATTTCTTTTTAAGAACACCAATTATTTTATCCGAAACAATTTCTATAGTCTTTTCATTTAAAGTTTTTTTGTCTGAATTTAAAATAACTGATATGGATATTGATTTCTTTGATTTTTCAATCTTATCATCCTTAAAAATATCAAATAATTTAATTTCTTTAATCAAATCATTATTGAGTGAGTTTATACTTGCTTTAATATCATTATAACTCACCTCTTTGTTTAGAACAAATGAAAAATCTCTTTTAACATTAGGATATTTTGAAATTTTAGTTACATTAAAAAAACTATTATTCACAAATTTGAAAAGTAAACTCATATTAATTGTAGCACAGAAAACATTGTGAGGAATAGAGTATTTTTTTAATAAATTATCGTTTAAATTAATTACTGAACCAATTTTCTTGTTTTTTACATTAAAATTAATCCCATTCTCATTGATTTCTTCTTCATGACTGATATTAAATTTTTCAAAAACATTAACTAAGATATTTTTTAAGTAAAAAAAATTAGATTTAACATCATTGTTTAACCAATTATTATCAATTAAATTTCCAGACATAACAATCGACAACTTTTTATTCTCTATGTAATTTCCCTCATTTTTAGCATATGTAGAACCAAATTCAAAAAAATTATTATTTATAGATTTCCTATTTATATTATACTCTATTGTTTTTAAAAGTCCATCAATCAAATCAGTTCTCATTACAGAAATATCTGCACTAATTGAATTAATGAGATTTACCAATTTTTTACCATTAGTGTTATTTTCTTTTACTAAAGAGTTATTCATGATTTCATTAAAGCCTAGATTACATAAAAAACTAGCAATTAGGTTATTATAATCTTCTTCGTTTCTCCTGTTTTTTAATACAGATACACTGAGCTTTTTGGAGGAATATACATTGTTGTAACCGTAAATTCTTAGGACTTCTTCAATAACATCACATTCTCTTGTAACATCATGCCGATAATTTGGTATAGTAATACCAACATTTGTTTCATTAATTGAGTTTATTTTAAAATCAAGCAGATTTAAAATAGATTTAACTTCAATCCTGTCAATTTCAACTCCTATAATCCTGTTAAAATTTTCAAAATTTATTGAAATATTTTTTTCTTCAATTTTATTGGGATAATCATCAATAACATTTGAAAGTATCTCTACATTATAATACTCCTTTAACAATGAAGCTGCTCTTTTAAGAGCAAATTCTGTCATATTAATATCAACACCTCTCTCAAATCTATAAGATGAATCAGATGAAATTCCAGCCGTTTTTGATGATTTTCTTATACTAATTGGATCAAAATAAGCAGATTCTAAAACAATTGAATTGGTATTAGTTGACACTGAATGATCAAACCCACCCATAATTCCTGCTAAACACATTGGTTCGTCTGAATCGCATATAAATAAGTCGTCTTTTTCATATTTCCTTATTTTTTTATCAAGTGTTTTGAATTCAATTTTACTATTTAATTTCTTTATATCAATTTTTGATGTCTTTATTTTATCTAAATCATAGGCATGTAGGGGTTGTCCTAATTCATGCATAACATAGTTAGTCACATCTACAACATTGTTGATAGGGTTAATTCCAATTGCCATAAGTTTATTGGAAATATTAGTATGTGATTTTGTAATTTTTATATTTTTTATTACCAGTGCACAAAATCTTTTACAATAAGTCGGATCAACAATATTCACATTTAAACCTGTATTTATACCAAGGGATGTGAAATTTGCAATAGAAGGCGTTATTAAATCAATTTTAGTTTTTTTTCGATGAGAAATAGCTGCTCTTAAATCTCTTGCTACACCAAAGTGACTTAATGCATCAGATCTGTTTGGAGTAATTCCAATTTCAAAAACTTGATCTACGTATGTTTTAATTTTTTTTGAATAATCACTACCACTTTTTGGATTACCTTTTAAAACTATAATACCATCATGATTGTTACTTAAACCAATTTCTGACTCAGAAACAATCATTCCTTCACTTTCAATGCCTCTTATCTTTGCTTTTTTGATTTTAATTTTTTCATTTTGATATGTGAATAAAATTGATCCAACGGGTGCAACAACAACATTTTGATTTATATCTACGTTTGGTGCACCACAAATTATCTTTAATTTATTTCTGCCAATATCTATTGTGGTTAACTTTAATTTATCAGCATTGGGATGTTTTTCACACTTGATAACTTTTCCAATTACAAGTTGTGTTAAATCTGTTTTTGGCTGTGAATTATATTCATGAATTTTTTCTACTTCAAGACCTATGTCTGTCAATAAATCTGATATTTCATCGATGGATAGATTTTGATTTAGAAGTTCTTTTATCCAGTTAAATGAAATTTTCATCAATCAAATATACAATTAACAAGTAAATTTATTATCCAATACTACTCCAAGATTTATTATTATAAAATTCAACCAACTCTTGTCTTATTGTTTTGTTATTTGAATGATTTAGCTTTTGGTCGCTATTAATTAGTTTTTCAACTTCTTTTTTAGCTAAATCAAAAATCTTCAAATCATTTGTTAAATCTGCTATTTTAAAATCAACGACACCACTTTGTTTTGTTCCAAGTATATCTCCAGGTCCTCTTAATTTTAAATCAATTTCTGAAATCCTAAAGCCATCATTTGTTGATACCATTGCATTTATTCTAGTTTCAGCATCAGGACTCATTTTATCTTTTGTCATTAAAATACAATGACTATCATACTCTCCTCTTCCAACTCTTCCTCTGAGCTGATGAAGTTGAGATAGGCCAAATCTTTCAGCATTTTCTATAACCATAACCGATGCATTGGGAACATTAACACCAACTTCAATTACGGTTGTGGAAACTAAAATATTTGTTTCACCTTTAACAAATCTATTCATTTCAAAATCTTTATTTTCAGATTTCATTTTACCATGAAGTACACCAATTGAATAATTTTCATTATTAAAATATCTACAAATACTTTCAAATCCATCTTCAAGGTTTTTCAAATCCATCTTTTTAGACTCTTCGATTAGCGGGTAAACAATGTAAACTTGTCGTCCTGCATTTATCTGATCTTTTATAAACTTAAAAACTCTGAGTCTTTTAGAATCTTTCAGGTGAAGAGTTTTTATTTTTTTTCTACCTGGTGGAAGTTCATTAATAATAGATATATCGAGATCACCATATATGCTCATAGTCAGAGTTCTTGGAATTGGTGTTGCTGTCATTATTAAAATGTGAGGTGATGGGTTGTTTTTTTTCCAAATCTCAGCCCTTTGTTTTACACCAAAACGATGTTGCTCATCAATAACTGCAAAACCTAAATTTTTAAATATTACGTTTTTCTCAAAAATGGCATGAGTTCCTATTAAAATATTTAAAACTCCTTTTTTTAAATCATCAAAAAGAATTACTCTTTTTGATCTTTTTGTGGATCCTGTAAGTAGCTCAATATTCAAATTAAGACCATTTAAATACTGATTAAAGCTATCGAAATGTTGATTTGCTAAAATTTCTGTTGGAGCAACTAAACAACATTGATATCCGTTATCAATAGCGATTAACATAGCCATTAAAGAAACAATAGTTTTTCCTGAGCCAACATCACCCTGAAGTAGCCTTGTCATTTGCTTTCCATTTCTAAAATCATTCCTTATTTCTTTTAAAACATTTTTTTGAGAGGATGTTAATTCGAAATTTAAATTGTTTCTGTAAAAAGAATTAAATTTTAAATCAATTTTTGGAAAGCAAAAACTTCTTTTAGATTTAATTTTATTTTTTTTTAAATGAAAAATTAATTGGTTAAAAAAAATTTCTTCAAATTTTAATCTAAATATTGCTCTTTTTTGAAGATTAAAATCTGATGGAAAATGAACATTTAAATAACTTGAATACTTTGACATCAAATTATTCCTCTTATTGATATCTTCATTCAAACTCTCTCTAATATTTGATTCTAAATCTTTTAAAATTCTCTCAATTAATTTGATAAAGAAATTATTTGACATTCCAGAGTTTGTTGTTTTTTCAGAACTTTTATAAATAGGCTTTATTCTAATTCGTTTTTTTTCATTTGATTGGTTTAATTGTTCAATTTCAGGGTGAATCATTGACGGGGAATTTTTAAACCAGTTAACTTTTCCAAACAATACAACTTTTTGTTTATTATTTATTGACTTTTCGACCCATTTCAGACCCTTGAACCATAAGACTTTAATATCTTTTTCACCATCAAAAAATAAACCCTCTAAACGGAACTTCTTATTACTTTCAACATATTTTAAAGATTTAAAAAAGCCAATAATTTGTACATATGAGCTGTTTTCAACCAAATCGCGAACCTTATAAAATTTTGTTTTATCAATATATCGGAATGGAAAAAAATTAATAATATCATAACAGTTCCTCAACCCAAATTCATCACTTAAAATTTTTGCACGATTTTTACCAATACCTTTAATAAATTGCAAGGATGTATGAATGTTAATTTCTTTCACACCTCAAATTTAATTTATTAACTTTAATACTATATTTCTTGATTATAAATATTTGGATAATTACTTAGAAAAGCTCAACGAAGAACAACGAAAACCAGTAATCCACACTAACGGTCCGTTGATGGTTATTGCCGGTGCTGGTTCAGGAAAGACTAGAGTATTAACTTACAAAATTGTTCATTTATTAAATTTAGGAATAAGTCCTTTCAATATTCTTGCTTTAACATTTACCAATAAAGCAGCGAAAGAAATGAAGGAAAGAATTTCAAAAATAACATCGGAAACACAGGGCAAATCAATTTGGATGGGAACATTTCATTCAATATTTGCAAGAATTCTTAGATCAGAATCAGAATTAATTGGTTTTCCATCAAACTTTACAATTTATGATACTTATGACTCTGAAAAGTTAATTTCAAACATCATAAAAGAAATGAATCTGAATAAAGATTTTTATAAAACAAAAAGTATAAAAAACAGAATTTCATCTTTAAAAAACAGTTTTATTACTCCAAAAAATTATTTCAATCAACCTGAACTTATAGAATCTGATAAACTCGCAAATAGAGTTCAGTTTGGTGAAATTTATAGAAATTATGTTAGTAGATGCTTTAAGTCAGCAGTTATGGATTTTGACGACTTATTATTAAAAACTAATGAGCTTTTGAACTCTAGTCCTGAAACTCTTATCAAATATCAAAAAATATTTAAATATATCTTGGTTGATGAATACCAGGACACTAATTATTCTCAATATCTAATAATTAAGTCATTAGCAGACAGATATCAAAACCTATGTGTTGTTGGGGATGATTCTCAAAGTATTTATAGCTTCCGAGGAGCTAATATTGATAACATCCTGAATTTTAAAAAGAACTATCCTGATTGCACAACTTATAAACTTGAGCAAAATTATAGATCATCAAAAAATATTGTTGAGGCTGCAAATTCTTTAATAAAAAAAAATAAATATAAAATTGATAAAAATATATGGACATTAAATGAGTATGGTTCTAAAATTATTTTAAATAAATCACAAAATGATTCAGATGAGGGTAGATTTGTAGCTTCAAATATATTTGAAGAAAAAAACAATAACCAACTAGATAACGGCTCATTTGCAATTTTATACAGGACAAATGCACAGTCTAGATCGATTGAAGATGCATTAAGAAAATCAAATATTGATTATCAAGTTTTTGGTGGTTTATCTTTTTATCAAAGAAAAGAAATTAAAGATGTTACTGCTTACTTAAGACTAGTTGTTAATAATAATGATGAGGAGAGTTTTAGAAGAGTTATCAATTTTCCACCAAGAGGAATAGGATTAAAAACTGTTGAGAAATTACTGCTTATCTCAGAAAAAGAAAAAGTGAGTATGTACGCTGTTACTGCATTGATCAGCAAATATCCTAAGCTTTTTAATAAAGGCTTAATAGACAGAATTAATGATTTCAGAAACTTGATTGAAAGTTTAAAAATTGAATCACAAAAAAAAGATGCTGATTATATTTTGACAAATACTATAAATAGAAGTGGAATTATTGAGTTTTACAGAAATGAGGGTTCAGTTGAATCCATAAATAGAATTGAAAATATTGAAGAGCTAAGAAGTGGAATTAATGACTTTATTTTAGAACAAAAAGAATTGGCAGATGGAGACACTTCCATTTCAAGATACTTGCAAGATATTTCACTCTACTCAGAAACTGATAAAGGTATCAATTCAGACAGGGTATCACTAATGACAATTCATATGGCTAAAGGTCTTGAATTTAAAGTCGTTTATGTTGTCGGAATCGAAGAAAATTTATTTCCATCAATATTAAGTTTGAATACCAATGAGGATCTTGAAGAGGAAAGACGATTATTCTACGTTGCAATGACTCGAGCTAAGCACAAGCTAGTTTTAAGTTATTGTGATTTCAGATTTAAGTGGGGAAATATAGTTGAATGTGAACAAAGTCGTTTTCTTGATGAGATTAACTTAAAATACGTAGAAAAAAATAATTTCAAGGAGGATTTTAAGCCAACAATTGATAACAATATTTCAAGAATTAAAAAACTTAGAAAAAAAGGATATATAAATATTAATAAAATTAATAACATAAATACAACGGTAATTAATTTATTAACTAATGATATTGTTGAACATCAAAGATTTGGAGTGGGAAAAGTTGAAAAAGTAGAGGGTGATGAACAAAATAAAAAGGCAACCATAAATTTTAAAGTAGGAGGCAGGAAAACAATATTATTAAAATTTGCAAAGCTCAAAATAAAAAAGGGGATCTAATAAAATCCCCTTTACACATAATTATTAGCTCTATTTAATTAGAAGCAGCTTTCATGCCTTGCTCAATTAAATCATAAAACTGGTCTAGTTTTGGCAACACTACAATCCTCGTTCTTCTGTTTTTTGCACGTCCTTCACTGGTTTCGTTATCTGCAATAGGCACATAAAAACTTCTTCCTGCAGCTGTCATTCTTCCAGGCGGAACTCCAAAATCGTTTTGTAATATTCTGACAATTGATGTTGCTCTTTTAACACTCAAATCCCAATTATCTAATAATACCTCATTTTGGATTGGAACATCATCAGTATGTCCTTCAACCATAAATTCAATTTCTGGTTTGTCTAAAACAACTTGAGCGACTTTTTCTAACACATCACGTGCTCGATCAGAAACAAAAGTACTTCCACTGTTAAAAAGGAGTTTATCTGAAATTGAAATAAACACGACACCTTTCTCTACGTTGACTTCAATATCACTATCATTGATATCAATGAATGCACCTTTTAGGCTAGTAACCAGAGCCAATGTCACAGAATCTCTTCTTGTAACTGCATCTTGCATTGTTCTTATAACTAAATCTTTTTCTTGAAGACTTTCTAAAGATTTTTCTAAATTTTCAGCACCTTTTTGAGATAGGGTTGTTAAATTACCCATATTATTAATTAAATCTTGATTGTTTGCTTTTAGAAAAACAACCTGTTCTAGTAAAGCTTTTTCATTTGCTTCTGCAGTTGCTTTTTCATCTAAACATGTATTTAATTTAACACTTGCAGCATTTAGTAGGTTTAGATTGTTTTGATTTTTCGACTCTAACTCTGCATATTTCTTTTGAGACACGCATGAAGATAAGAGAACAAAAATGATAAGGATAAAATATTTATAATACATAACTTCTTTTATTAATTAAATTAACAAAAATTATTCCATGATTTAGCTACTATGATTTAAATAATTATTTAAATGAAGAAAAGCTTTTCAAGTTTCTTAAATAATAATTTATTAATAATGAAAAACAATAGTGATAATTATCGATTTTTTTTGACTTAGATCTCTTTTTGATGACAGAAAATAAATTGAACAATAAATAGGAATAGGCTTTTAGAATAGAGATGGAGAGTCTAGGTTTGAATTTTAAAAATAAAATTATGGAAATACCAAAGTCAAAGAATATTCTTGAAATCATAACAAATACTAAGTATTTTGATGGTACATTTTTAATTAGCATAAAAAGTGAATTTCTAAAATTCAAATAATATTTTTTAGAGGAATTGTAGTTTAAAGTACCAGCTCCTACGTGATAAACTGTTGATTTACCAACACTAATTATTTTATCATTATCATTTTTATTCTTTAATCTCCAACAAAAATCTATTTCTTCCATATGAGAAAAGAAATCAGAATCAAAACCATTCAATTCTCTAAATACTTTATTTCTTACAACAAAACAACAGCCAGATGCCCAAAATACTTCTCTAGTAGTATTATAAGTATCACTATTTTCTATATTTTCTACAATTCTTCCACGGCAAAATGGATAACCAAAAAAATCAATAAACCCCCCAGATGCACCAGCATATTCGTATTTCTTTTTATTATTAAAATCTATGATACTGGGTTGAGCAACACTAATTTTTTTATTCTTTTTAAAGACTTCAATTATATCAAGAAATGATTTATTATCTAAAAAAACTGCATCATTATTAAGGAAAAAAATTAAATCTTCATTGATATCCTTGATCGATTCATTGTATCCGCCAGCATATCCAAAGTTTTTCTTTAATTGAATAATTTTAACATCAGGAAATTTTGTTTTTACATACTTAACAGAATCATCACTCGAGTTATTATCTATAAGATATATTTTAGCATTGGGAGTATTTTTGATGTTATCTTTTAGGAAAAGTTTTATCAAATTTAGTCCGTTATAATTTAAAATGGCTACAGCACTAGTCATAATGACAAATATTTAGGCAAATTATTTATTTGTTCTATGTTTTGAAGGCCGCAATTGAATGCTATTGTTTTGACACCATTTGTAACCATCAAGTATTTAGCTTTTAGTTTTTTATTATATATTAAAATCTGATCAATCACTTTAGTATTAATTTTAATTTTTGATGATTTACATTCAACAAGAATAGCAATATTTCCACGCTTGTTAAACACAATTATATCAAATCTTTTTTTTAGTCCTCTTTCAATTTTAAATTCTTTTTCACTAGATATATGAGATATTGGTATTTCTAGTTTATCAATTAAAAATTTAATAGTTAATTGCCTAACCTTTTCTTCATCTGTTAATAGAATATATTTTTTTCTTATTATATCATAAATATATTTTTTATCTTTTTTTGTAATTATTTTAAAATTAAATTTATTACAATCCATCAATGATTAAAAGTACAAAGGATTTTATTCAAGTTTTAAAAAATATTGACAAGAATAATTTAAAACCACTGTATATAGTTAACAGTGAACAATCATATATCATTGACCAATTTGTGGAAAAATTTAAGTCAATGATCCCTGATGATCTAAAATCATTTAACCAATTTATTTTTTATGATCATGACTCAATAGCTGAGGATATTATATCAGTCGCTAATAATTATCCTCTTGCTGGCGATTTGAAAATAATAATTGTAAAAACAGCTGATAAAATGATTAATAAATTTGAATTATTTCAAAAATTTATAGATAAATCTTCCAATCATTGTACAATTTTATTGTGTCTCAATGGTAAAAAAATTGATAAGAGAAAAAAAAAAATTATTGGTTCAGCAATATTAATTGAAGTACAAAAGATTTACAACAATCAACTTTCAGATTGGATTATTTATATTGGAAAAATAAATAATTTAAATTTTAACTATGAAATTGTAGAGATTATCAAAGAACGAACAGGTGTTAATCTTAGTAAAATTTCTAATGAAATAAAAAAAATTTCTCTCATGAATCATGATGAATTTTCTGAGAAAGAACTTATTTATAGATTCTTTGGAATTAATAATGAATACAATATTTTTGAGCTCCAAAAAGAGTTAGGTAATAAAAACTATGATAAGGTATTTAGAATTTCTAAATATTTTTCAGAAAACAGTAAAAAATATCCACCACAATTAATTTTTGCATCTCTTCATAATTATTTCTTAAATCTATTTCAAATTAAGTCAAATATAAACCTTAATTACACTGAAATATCTAATCTAACTGGTATATATCAACACTTTATTTTAGATGATTTCAAAAAGATTTCAAATAATTTTTCACTTAGGGAAATTGTTAATATTCTAGGTGTTATAAAAACTTATGACGCAAAGTCAAAGGGTCTAAAAAAAGATAAATATTATGACTCTGAACTTTTACAATTTATATCGGAAATTAAGAATTAAAATTTAGTGGATATTTATTAGGATCATATTCGTTCATAACATTATAAATCCCCTCAAAAATATCATCCAATGATGGTTTAGAAAAATAATCACCGTCAGTTCCGTAGGGTGGACGATGATCTTTTGCTGTTATTGTTATTGGTTTTGAATCTAAGAATTCGTATCCATTTCGGTCTTCAATAATTTTCTTTAGAATGAATGCAGAAGCTCCTCCACCAAAGTCTTCGTCGATAACAATAAGTTTATTTGTTTTTTTTAAGCTTAATATAATTTGATTATCAATATCAAAGGGAATTAGTGTTTGTACATCAATTAAATCAATTGAAATTCCATGATTTTTCAATTCGTGACAAGCTTTTTCTACAATTTTTAATGTAGATCCATATGAGACAACAGTGATATCATCACCATTTTGAATATAATTAATTATTCCAAGTGGAACCTTAAATTCACCAATATTACTAGGCATTTTTTCTTTTAGTCTATAAGAGTTTAAAGGTTCAATAATTAAACTTGGTTCATTACATTCAAGTAGCGTGTTGTACATACCTGCAGCCTGTGTCATATTTCTCGGAACTAATATTCGAACACCTTTTATTGAATTTAATAACATTCCCATTGGTGAACCAGAGTGCCAAATACCCTCTAGTCTATGACCTCTAGTTCTAATGATTAGTGGGGAGATCTGTCTTCCAAGTGTTCTGTAGGTCATAGTAGCTAAGTCGTCAGATATTATTTGAAGTGCAAAAATCAAATAGTCTAAATATTGTATTTCTGCGATTGGACGGAAACCTCTCATTGCCAATCCAATTCCCTCTCCTATAATAGAAGCTTCTCTAATTCCTCTGTCATCAACTCTGTTTTTACTCCATTTTTTTTGCAATCCCTCTAGCCCTTGATTTACGTCTCCAATTTTACCTGAATCTTCTCCAAAAAAGATTAAATTAGGGTTTTTAGAGAGTAAATAGTCAAAGTTATTTCTTAGTATTAATCTCCCATCTACAAGTTTAGAATCACTATCATATTCAGCTGCCACTTCAGAAACACTTTTATAATTATTTTCATGCTGATTATAAAGATGTGAGCTGTACAATGGTTGGCTATTTTTTTTATAATCGGAAACCCAATTATTAATTTTTTTAAAAAAATCAGTACTTTTTTCTATTCTAAGAGCTTTTCTAGCTGAACTCATAATATCTTTTCTTCCCAAATCTTTTACTCTTAGTAGTGAATTAGCAATTTCTGCTAATCCCTGAGACTTATGATCTTTTAGTACCGACTTTAATAGCCTAATAAAAGAATCTCTTTCTACAAGAATATCCTTCTGAAAATCATCCCATGCTATTCTTTTTTCGGATTTTACAAATTCAAAAGATTCTTTTTCAATTTTTTCAATATTTTTTAAATCTGTAAGATTATTGTCAAGAATCCATTCCCTCATTTTTCTGTTACAATCATTTTCAAACTCCCACTTTAACCTTGATTTATTTTTATATCTTTCATGGGATCCAGAGGTAGAGTGACCAATTGGTTGGGTTAGGTTTTTAACATGTATAAGGATTGGGATGTGGTTTTTTCTACACAAATTACTACAATGCTCATAAATTTGAATCAGAGATTGATAATCCCATCCATCTACTGTGAAAATTTCAAAACCTTTATTGATTTTATCCCTTTTAAATCCCTGTAAAGCTTTAGAAATACTAGATTTTGTTGTTTGATAGGAATTGTCAACTGAAATTCCATATTCATCATCCCAAACACTTATAATCATGGGAACTTGATGAACTCCAGCTGCATTAAAAACTTCAAAAAATGGGCCTTCACTTGTGCTTGCGTTACCAATAGTTCCCCAAGCAACTTCATTTCCATCATTTGAAAAGTTTTTAGAAACAAAACTTCCCTCACGATATAATTTAGATGCCATGGATAAACCAAGCAATCTTGGCATTTGTCCGGAAGTAGGAGAGATGTCCGCTGAAGAATTATATTTGTTTGTTGTATCAATAAAGTTGCCTTTTTCATCAAGATAGTTTGTCATAAAATGAGACCCCATTTGTCTTCCTCCTGACATAGGCTCTTTATTTAGATTAGTATTTCCATAGAGTGCAGAAAATATTTGTTGAACTGTAATTTCATTTAAAGCCAACATAAATGTTTGGTCTCTGTAATATCCAGATCTATGATCACCCTTTTTAAAAGCCTTAGCCATTGCAATCTGAGGTAACTCTTTGCCATCTCCAAATATTCCAAATTTAGCTTTCCCACCTAACACTTCTTTTCTTCCTAGAAGACTGGTGTCCCTACTTATTACAATTGTCTTGTAATCATTTAAAATTTCTTTTTTAAAATCATTATAAGTAATTGATTTTGTCAGGGATTTATGTTTCATATTTTAACTCGTCTAAATTAGTGATTTTTTAAAACCATCTGCGAGTAAATAATTTAGATAAATTTTGGCTATCAAAAGTCAGAACAAACCTTATATTATTTAAGTAATTTGATTGAGTAGGATGGAAGCCATTTGATGATTGTATTGGAAAATAGAGTTCTAAATAATCCTCTACAAAATTTAAACGAATTCCCAGATCATATCCATTTAGTATGTTCATGTTTTTATTTTTAAAAAGACCGAAATCCCCATAAAACTCAACCCATTTCCAAATTGTTAAACCAGTATTAAAAACAATAATAAAGTCATCAGCGTAATCAGGATTAATTCTTGATTTAAATGCACCTTCTTGACGTATATATTGCTGTGATAAAAAACCATCAGTTTCAGATCTACCTAAAAGAGAGTTATTTAAAAGAAAATCCGTTGAATTGTGTATGCTAAAATTAATTTGATTATTTCTAGTTTTATTTTTTATGAACTTTCCTCCAAAAAACCTTATACTAAACTGTCTGTAATCAGAAAAATAATTTCTGTAATAAAGTGTAATAGAGTTTTTGATAAAATCTCTATTGAGCTGAAAGTTAAAATTTAAAAATTTTGTTTTTTTTCCTCCGGGATTTGCTTTTGTAAAACTCAAACTGTAGATATTATTTATTTTTTCATTTTGATTAGTGTCAGGTCTATCAATGAAATAATATTTAAATCTGAGGCTAGTGTATTTATTTGATTTTAGATCAGGATCTTTTTTGATATAAGAAATAGAGGGGGTTAGTTTTTTGTACATATAATTTTCATTGTAGTGAAAGCTAGATGCTGATAAGTAATAGTTAATTATAATATTTTTTTTTATGAAAGCCCTGTAATTAAAACTTAATGCACCAGCTAATTTATTTTTTTTTAAACCATAGTATGGTGAGATTATATAAGTGAAAGGTTTAGATACAGGAGATCTATTGGTTAATGTAAAACCTGGTAATAAACCATCATAAAAATTATATCCAAATTGTGGCCTGTAGTATATATGATTTTCCGTTCTTGATTCAATGTCAGTGAAAAAACGAGGCTTTAATTTTTTTCTAGACGAATTGAAGTTTAAATGATTGTTCTTTAAATTTATATCAACAAATATATTTTCAGGATCAACAGTTATTTTCTTAAGATTATTTAGATAATTATGTTCACTTATATAAGTGTCCTTTAAATGAACAATTTCTGTCGTTATGTTATTATTGATGAATTCTTTTCTTATTGGTATCGGGACATTTATTTCATTTTTTGATTTTTCAGATACTAATATTTTTTTTTGTTTTAGAGTAATTTTATAATCTAGAGGTTCTGTCATATTTATATAGTCGTTAAAAAACCAATTTAAATCCTTCTTTGAAGCTGATTTAAATATATTTTTTAAATCTTCAACATCATCAAATATTATTTTATCATTAATTAAAGTCTTAAATGTTTGATCTACTAAATTTTCATCATATAGTTCTAGTAATTTAAATGCATTTAATGATTTTGATGGATTTACTAATCTGTAATTAATTCGCGTTAAATTTTGAGCTTCTTCTGATATTCTTTGATCAAGCCTTAATCTTTTAACATAAAGTTGAGAGATATTGAAAATATCATTAATTTTTTGTTTTGATATTTCATGATTTCTGACAAAAAAATTATTTGATAAAGCCCCAAATATTTTAAGGTTTAAATTATAATCCAAAATATATTTCTCTAGGTAATAGAACTCCATCCCAGATCTTACCCAAAAATATTTTCTGTCACTAAAACCTATAGATGATCTTATAAAATCCCTTAATACTATCTTAAACAGATTAATTTCATTTATGGAATTTTGATCAAAAACCTTTAAATAGGTTGGTAAATCCGAAAATGGATAAAGTGAATATTCTTTAAAATACTTTTTAGTTAATAATAACTTAGATTTTGAATAATTATTGAAATTATTGGAAAGGAAAGTATGAATTCTTTCTAAACTTTCGCTTTTAATAGACAAAATTTTCTTTTCATTTGTAATAATATCCAAAAATTCATTATCAATTTCTTCAAATTCATTGTTCATAAAAATAAAAAAAGTGAGGTTTTTTATTTTATTTGTTTCAAAGCTTATCTTTTTTAGTTTATTAATTTCACTTTCAGAATGATTAACATTACAATGGAAAGTATAATTTGAGGGTATTTCAATATTCATTGATATATGATCTTCTGTATTAAATTGATCATCAAGATTTAAGTTGGATTCTGCTACACTTATATTCTTTATAATTGGAGTAACCCTAAGTAAAAAATTTTTAATTGTATAGCTACCATTATTTACATACCCATAATCAAACACTTTAGATCTTGGAAAAACTAAAGTGTAGCTAACATTAATTTCAATTTTTTGATTTGATTTTAATTCCTCAGAAAAAAAAATTTTTATCAAATCGGGTGAGCCTTGAATTCTATTCCAATTTAATTCATTAGAACCTGAACTTATTTTATTGACTTTTGTTAAGCCTCTTTTTTTCTTTTCTGATTTCACTAATGACAAGTTATATTCATCATAAAGTTTTTTTGATAAAGGTGTATCACTTTGAGAATATGAATTATTCCAATCGTAAACAATCAAATGAGTAATTCCTTGTTTAGATTTATTATGGAATATGATTTTTTGATCAATATCCATAAAGTTTTCCTCAGGGTTAAAAGAAGATTGAATTTTATATATACTTTGCGTAAAAACGTTGTTTGAATAAAGTATAAGCAGTAAGAATAAAAAACGCAAACCTTAAAAATTTGGAGAGAAACTTTTTTTACTATAAAACTTATTCAAAATATCTGTAATTTCATCTTCTGAATCAACTAATTCAAATAAAAACATTTCATCGGAGGAAATATTTTTAAAATCATTACATACTTTATTTTTTAACCAGTCTATACATCCAGCCCAAAAATCAGTACCAACTAAAATAACAGGGAATTTTTGAATTTTTTTTGTTTGAATAAGTGTTATTGCTTCAAATAGTTCATCAAGAGTTCCAAATCCACCTGGCATTACGATAAATGCTTGAGCATATCTGACAAACATAACCTTTCTAACAAAAAAATAATCAAAATCAATGAGCTTGTCTGAATCGATAAAATCATTATGTGTTTGCTCAAAGGGTAAGTCAATGTTTAATCCAACCGAAATGCCTCCTGCTAACTGAGCTCCTTTGTTTGCTGCTTCCATAATTCCGGGACCACCTCCAGTTATCACACCTAACCCCATATTAACAATTTTCTTTGCAATTTTTACTGTTTTTTTATAGTATATATCATTTTTTTTAGTTCTTGCTGATCCAAATATAGAAACACAAGGACCTAGCTCAGATAATTTTTCATAACCCTCAACGAGTTCACCCATAATTTTAAATACAGACCATGAGTCATTTGATTTTTCTATCCAATTATCTTTATTCATTAAGTTAAATTTAACTCCTTTTTGAATATGTTTGATGTTGGTGTGTCTCCATTTTTCAACATTTCAGTTAAATTCCCTTGAAAAATTATCTCACCACCATTTTTACCACCACCAGGTCCAAGCTCAATAAAATGATCTACAATTTTTAATACATCTGTATTATGTTCAATTATAATAATAGTATTGCCTTTTTCTGATAATTTTATAATAATCTTCATTAACTGATCAATATCAGCAAAATGTAAGCCTGTTGTAGGCTCATCAAATATATATAAGGTTTTACCAGTGTCTCTTTTCGACAGTTCAGTTGCTAACTTAATTCTTTGAGCTTCTCCACCTGAAAGTGTAGTAGATTGCTGACCTAGCCTAATGTATCCAAGCCCAACTTCGATTAGAACTTTGAGTTTTGATAATATTTTGGGATAATTTTTAAAAACAACTGCAGAATCGGATATTGTCATACTCAAAATATCTGAAATAGAATAGTTGTTTAGCTTTACTGATAAGGTTTCTTTGTTAAATCTTTTTCCATTACAAACCTCGCATTCTACGTATATATCAGGTAAAAAATTCATTTCTATTTTTTTCATTCCAGCGCCCTGACATTCTTCGCATCTACCACCCTTAACATTAAAGCTAAATCTACCGGCTTTATATCCTCTTATCTTGGATTCAGGTAACTTTGCAAACATTTCCCTAATAAGTCCGTACAAACCAGTATAAGTTGCAGGATTGCTTCTTGGCGTCCTACCAATTGGAGATTGATTAATTTGTATTACTTTATCGATATTTTTTATTCCACTAATATCTGAAAATGGTAAGTTATCAATTGTTGAATTATAAAAAACGCTACTTAATATTGGATATAATGTTTTATTAATTAATGATGATTTACCACTTCCTGATAAGCCACATACACCTACAATTGTTCCTAAAGGAATGGATAGATCGATATTTTTAAGATTATTCCCTGAACAACCTGACAGAACTAGTTTTTTAGCAGTTTTATTTTTATTAAAATTAGACCTTAATATTTCCTCTTTCTCAAATAGGTAATCTGATGTAATTGATTTTATATTTTTTATATCATTTGTTTTTCCATTAAATACAACCTCGCCACCTTTTTCACCTGCACCTGGACCTAAGTCAATTAAGTGATCTGATTGTAACATTATTTCTCTGTCATGCTCAACTACAATTACTGTATTTCCAAGATCTCTTAATTTTTTTAATGATTTGATTAGTTTTAGATTATCTATTTGGTGTAAACCTATTGAAGGTTCATCTAAAATATACAAAACATCTTGTAACTGAGAACCAATTTGTGTTGCGAGCCTGATTCTTTGAGACTCTCCTCCAGAAAGTGATCTGGTTTCTCTACCAATTGAAAGGTAATTTAAACCCACATCCCTAATAAATTCAACTCTTTTTAAAATTTCACTGATAATTTGTTTTGAAATTTTATATTTTTTTTTGGATAATTTCATATTTAAACTTTTAATCCAATCATACAACTCATCAAAATCCATTTGACTTATTTTACTAATATCTTTATTATCAATTTTAAAGTGTTTTATATCTGTTTTTAATCGTGTACCATTGCATTTATCACAAACAATAGTTTTCATAAATTTTTTTGACCAAGTTTTAATTTTTTTACTGTACGCATTTGAGTGTTGATTTAAAATAAAATTAATTATACCCTCAAAATCAATTTCATAGTTTCTTGTTAAACCCAATGACTTTGATACTATCTTAAATTTTTCTTTTCCTCCATTTAAGATTATATCCATAGCCTCTTTAGGAATCTCTTTTATTGGATCTTTTAAGTCAAAATCATATTTATTCGCAATATTTTCTAACTGTTTAAATATCCAAGTGCTTTGAAATGAACCTAGCGCTGTAATTCCCCCGCTAAAGATTGATTTAGTTTTATCAGGAATTAATAAATCCATATCAACAACATTTTTAACTCCAAGACCAGAGCATGCTTTACACATCCCTTTTGGGGAATTAAAAGAAAAAGAATTAGGTTCAGGTGTTTCAAATGAAACCCCAGTATCTGCACAAACTAAGTTTTTACTATAATAATAATTGCTATTGCTTTCATCAACAACAAGTATAGAGTTATCTCCTTGAGATAAAGCTAATGAAACAGATTCCTCAAGTCGTTTTAAACAATTTTCATTGTTATTTATTGAAAGCTTATCAATCATTATTTCAATATCATGAATCTTGTACCTGTCTAATTCCATCCCCTCGATGATATTTTGGGTTACATTATCTACTCGAACTTTGGAAAAACCCTGTTTTCTAATATTTAAAAACATATCTCTGTAGTGTCCTTTTCTAGATTTTACAACAGGGGAAAAGATAGATATTTTTTGATTTTTAAATTTTGAAAAAATTAATTCAATCATTTGTTCAGTCGAAAAATTAATCATTTTTTTTCCTGTTTTTGGACTGTATGCATCCGAAACCCTTGAATACAATAATCTCAAAAAATCATAAATTTCAGTTGTTGTTCCAACAGTGGATCTTGGATTCCTGGTTGTTGTTTTTTGTTCAATCGCTATTACAGGCGATAGACCATCAATTTTATCAACATCTGGTTTCTTCAAACCACCAATATATTGTCTGGCATATGCAGAGAATGTTTCTATATATCTTCTTTGTGCTTCTGAATATATTGTGTCAAATGCAAGGGATGACTTTCCACTTCCTGAAACGCCAGTAACTACTATGAGCTTATTCCGTGGAATTTTTAAATCAATATTCTTTAAATTATGAACTCTGCAACCTGTAATTGAAATATATTCTTGCATAAAAATAATCTTTCAATATAACGATAAAAAAAGCTTTTATAGTTTAAAAAACTGTCAAAAGTGAAGTAGTGAATTAGTATATTTGAAATTGATGGTACTTATCAAATCAATCTCAGGAATCAGAGGGACACTAGGCGATGATGAAAACAGTCTAAATCCGACGAATTTATCAAAATTTGTTTGTGCATTTTCACTTTTTTTAACTCAAAAGTATGCTGGTAAAAATATAACTATTGCAGTTGGCAGAGATGGAAGAGAATCTGGTGAGATGTTCATTAAAATTGTAATCAGCACTCTTTCCTCTTGTGGAATAAATGTTGTAAACATTGACTTAAATACTACACCAACAACTCAGTTAGTAATAATAAAAAAGAAATTACACGGCGGGATTATGCTCACAGCAAGCCACAATCCTAAAAATTGGAATGCATTGAAGTTCTTTAATGAAAAAGGTGAGTTTTTGAGTCATGATGATGTTAATGAAATTCTTAAAATTGAAAGCAATGAGATTAAATCCAAAATTTATAGAAATAGTCATGGTAAAATCAATGATTTTAAAGACTCCTATGATCTTCATATTAGGGAAATTTTAAATTTAAAATATGTAAAGCCTGACATTATTAGAAAAAAAGGTTTCAAAATAGTAGTTGATGGTATTAATTCTAGTGGAGGAATTATTATTCCAAAACTACTTGAATCTTTAAATGTAGAGGTAATAAAGATAAATTGCATTCCTGATGGTAATTTTGCACATGATCCTGAGCCATTGGATAAAAACCTAAATCAATTAAAGGAAGAAGTTTTAAAAAGTAATGCAGATCTTGGGATTGCAGTAGATCCCGATGTTGATAGATTGGTTTTTGTTTCTGAAAATGGCGAAACAATTAGTGAAGAAAACACCTTGATTTCATGTGCTGATTATATTTTATCTAAAGAAAAAGGATCAGCAGTATCAAACCTGTCATCATCCATGGGTTTGAGGGATGTATGCAAAATGCATGGGGTTGAATATTTTTCATCTAAAGTTGGTGAAATTAATGTTGTGGAAAAAATGAAATCCGTCAATGCCATAATCGGAGGAGAGGGTAATGGCGGAATAATTTATCCACAAAGTCACTATGGAAGAGATGCGTTAATAGGAGTTGGATTATTGTTGACATCGTTAGCTTTGAAAGATAAAAAGATATCCAAATTATTTGAAAAGCTTCCGCAGTATCATATGCTCAAAGAAAAAATCAAAATTGATAATGAACTTGATTTCAATAATATTAAAAATAAATTAAAATCAACTTTTTACAACTTTACATTTAATGAAATTGATGGTTTAAAAATCGAAAATAATTCTTCTTGGATTCATGTAAGAAAATCTAACACTGAACCTATCATAAGGATATACATCGAATCAAAAAATAAACAAGATTCAAAAGCTCTGTTTGAGACAGTAAAGAGAGCTTTAATTTAAACTAGATTTTTGATGCTTAAATCTTCTGTGAGTCCAAAAATAATATGATGGATTTCTTTTAACTTGATTCTCAACCATACCTTTATAAATTTCTGTAATTTCTTTATCAGGGTGATTGATTGGGTCATCAGTTATCAATTTGAATTCCATTTCATATTTACCACGTTTAATTTTTTTCATTTCTCCAAAAACAACTGGAATTCTTAGTTCCTTTGCCAATCTTTCAGATCCTGTAAAAAATAAAGTTTCTACACCTAAAAAATTAGTCCAATAGTTGATGGTTCTAATTTGTGGTGATTGATCTGCAGCTAGACCATAAATAAAATTTCCTTTAGACTTTTCAATACTTAATATTTCATTTATTGAACCGGTTCTTTGAACTAGTTTAATTCCATGTTTTGATCTCGATTTATAAATAATAGTGTTCAAGGTTTTATCTTTTAGTGGCGTATAAATAGCAACAACTTTATGCTTTAAAAAATAATCTAAAGTTGTACACCACTCGAAACCCCCATAGTGTGAGGCCATTAAAATCACACTCTTTTTTTTTCTAAAATAACCATTGATTAGTTCTGTATTTTTCAGAACAAATTTTTCTGAAATCTGTTTTTTGTTCATGTTGTCTAATTTGATCATTTCAAAAAAAACATCAGAAAAATGTGTATAAAACTCATCTACGTGAAAGGAAATTTCTTTATCAGAAAGATCTAGGTTGGTTTTTTTTATATTTTCATAAACCACATCAATTCTATAACGAACAATTTTCTTTAAAATAAAAGCAACAAAATCAGAAATCAAATATAAAATAGGAAAAGGCAGAACCCCTATTAACTTAAATAATGATTTGAAAAAAACATAATTAATGATTTTCAAATCCTTAGTTTAAATTTTTTAATTGCGAGTTAAGAATAAACTCTAGTTCATCACTTTTAATGTCTTTGGCAATAATTCTTCTTTCTTCATTGATCAGAAAATTACTAGGAATTCCAACATCCCCTCTGATGTTGTAAAGCTTTACTATTGGTCCATTAAAATATTCTAGGTTTGAAATATGAATCCAAGACTTAATGTCGTCTACCTCAATTGCCTTAAGCCATGCATCTCTACTAACATCAAGAGATACGCCCATTATTACAAAATTATCATTACTATATGATTTCATTAAGTTAGTCAAAACGGGATTTTCAATACGGCATGGCTCACACCAAGATGCCCAAAAATCAATCAATATATATTTAGATTTAACTTGTTCAAGTGATATAATTTCACCATCAATACCAGGACCAGTAAACTTGGGTGCAAATGAACCTATTGTTGGGGATTCAATATTACTAAGTTTATAATTGTCAATAATATTTGTTACGGAAACAAAAGGGTTTGTATTTTCTAAGCTTTTGTCAAAAGAATTTAAAATACTATCTGCCTTATCAAAGTCTATTGATCTTTCAAAAATCATTCTCTGTAAAATTAAAGCTGAGATATAAGAATCTTTTCTGTCGTCCATAAACAAAAATTCATATTTTACTAATTTACCTCTCACCTCTTTAAATTGTTCCTCTAAATCAGAAATCAAAATTGAATCTCCAGTGCGGAGTAATTGGTTAATTTCAATTTGAATATTATTAAGTTCAGTAGTATAAATTTGAGTTTCATTTAAATAATCTGTCCAATCTTGATTGGATTTTGTACCTGAGATTTTAGAAGTTCTTATTGAATCTTTATATATATCAATTAAAATATTCCCTGGCTCTAAAACAAAGGGTATATTTCCAGAAATTTTTTCAAAAAACAAATAATGCATTTCAGGAAAGTAGATAGAATCTGAAAACATAAATTGACCTTTATTGACACTTGTAGAGTCAATTAACAGAGGACGGTTATCTTTCATTTGAACTAAAAAAACTTTTTCATTATCATCTAGCTCAATATTTCCAATTAATGAATATTTGCTAGGCGAAGAACATGAAACAATAAAAAATATTATTAATAGGAACCTCATAGATGGCAAATTTATAAATATTAATTTAATGTAATAACTTTATAAACTCTAAGAACAGAGAACTTGAACGAAGATTTAAAAAAACAATTAACAAAAATAATTGGCTCTAAAAACTTAATGATAAGTGATTGGGGAAAAAAACCATACTCAGAGGGCTGGAGGTACGGATCTGGAAAAGCGCTAGCTGTGGTAAAGCCTGGAAACCTTATTGAGCTTTGGAAAGTTTTAAACTTTTGTGTTGAAAAGGATTTAATTATTATTATGCAAGCTGCTAATACAGGTCTTACGGGTGGGTCAACGCCATATGGCAATAATTATGATAGAGATATTTTAATTATTAATACTCTTCGAATTAATAAGATTCATATTTTAAGTAGGGGAGAAGAAGTACTTGCTTTGTCTGGTAGTACACTCTGTGATCTAGAAAAAAGACTTATTCCGATGAAAAGAGAGCCACATTCTGTTATTGGTTCTACATCAATAGGTGCATCAATTGTTGGTGGAATATGCAATAATTCAGGTGGTTCTTTAGTTAAAAGAGGTCCAGCCTACACGGAAATGTCACTTTACGCAAAGATTAATAAAAAAGGAGAGCTTGTAATGGTTAATGATTTAGATATTGATCTGGGTAAAAATCCAGAGGAAATTCTTTATAATCTTGAAAATGAGAATTTTGAGAAAAAGGATTTTACAGAGTCTAAAAAAGTTTCATCGAATGAAAGCTATGAAAAATTAGTCAGAGATATAGAATCAAGTAAACCAGCTCGCTTCAACGCAGATCCAAATCTTCTGCATGGTGTTTCTGGATCAGCAGGAAAAGTTGCTGTTTTTGCAGTAAGATTAAAGACATATCCCTCCAGTAAAAAAAATCAAGTTTTTTATGTTGGTTCAAATCAGCCAAATACTTTCTGGAAAATCAGAAGAGATATTTTGAAGAATTTTAAATATCTACCAGTTTCTGGTGATTATATGCATAAAGATTGTTATGATGCTGCAAAGAAGTATAGTAAAGACACATTTATCGTGCTTGAAAAATTAGGAACTAAATTCTTACCAACATTATTTGAGATCAAGAGAAAAGTAGACTTATTATCAAAAACCTTTTCTTTCCTCCCATCAAATCTTTCAGACAAAATAATGCAATTTTTAAGTATTTTTTGGCCAAATCATCTACCCAAAAGAATAGAAGAGTTTAGAAAGAAATTTGATCATCATTGGATTATTGAAATGTCAGATGAAGGTATTGATGAAGCAAGAGAATATTTTAAACAATTTTTCAATCAGTCTGAGGGTGATTTTTTTGAATGTAGCGATAAAGAAGGTAAAAAAGCAATTTTGCACAGATATACGGCTGCAAGTGCATTTGGAAGATACTCAAAAATTTATGAGCATAAAATTGGTGGTCAAATGTCAATGGATATTGCTTTTCCTAGAAATGAGAAAAAATGGTTTGAGGAATTACCTCCAGATTTGGATAAAAAGTTTGATTTAAAATTTTACTATGGACACTTATTCTGTCATGTTCTTCATCAAAACTATATTATTAAAAAAGGTTTTGACCAAAAAGATATTAAGAAAAAAATGTTTAATATTTATGATAAAAGAGGTGCTGAATACCCCTCTGAACACAATGTTGGTCATGAGTATGTTGCAAAAACAGATTTATTAAATTTTTATAAAGAATTAGATCCAACCAACACTTTTAATCCAGGGATTGGTTTAAGCAGCAAAAATAAGTTTTGGAAATAAAGATTATAATGTCTTAAAATTTAAACTTATTTTTGAAGTTTTATGGGCAATTCTTTTGGTAAAATATTTAAACTCACAACTTTTGGTGAGTCTCACGGCCCTTGCATTGGAGGTATTATTGATGGTTCCCCATCAAATATTGATATTGACATAAGTAAAATTCAATACGATTTAGACAGAAGAAGACCTGGGCAATCTAAAATTGTTACACAGAGAAAAGAGGATGATAAAGTTGAGATTTTATCAGGATTATTTGAAGGAAAAACAACTGGTACACCAATTGGTTTCATTATTAAAAATAAGGATCAAAAATCGAAGGACTACGATCACATCAAAGATGTTTTTAGACCATCACATGCAGACTATGTTTATGAAAAAAAGTATGGAAATAGAGACTATAGAGGAGGAGGAAGAAGTTCTGCCAGGGAAACTGCTTGTAGGGTGGTAGCTGGATCTATTGCCAAACAAATTTTAAAAAATATTAAAATAATAGGCTTCGTTAAGTCAGTTGGGAGTATTTCTTTAAAAAATACATATCAGGATTATAATTTAAGTGATTCTGAAAAAAATATAGTCAGGTGTCCTGATGAAAATACTGCAAAAAAAATGGAAGAGTTAATTATTAAAACAAGAAAAAATGGTGATACTGTAGGGGGTGTTGTTTCTTGCGTAGTAAGTGGAGTTCCTATTGGCCTAGGTGAACCTGTTTTTGATAAATTACATGCAGAACTAGGTAAAGCTATGCTTTCTATAAATGCAGTCAAAGGTTTTGAATACGGAAGTGGTTTTGATGGTACCAAGATGTTTGGAAGTAAACATAATGACCAATTCGATAGTGAAGGAAAGACAATAACAAATTTTTCAGGTGGAATTCAGGGGGGCATTAGCAACGGTATGGATGTGTTTTTTAATGTTGCTTTTAAACCTGTAGCTACAATTATGAAGTCACAAAAAACCATTAATAAGGATGGAGATTTAAAAGAAATGAAAGGCAAGGGCAGGCACGATCCATGTGTGGTGCCACGAGCAGTTCCAATTGTAGAATCAATGACCGCACTTGTAATTCTTGACAACATGTTAATTAACAATTCAAATAATATTTAATGTCACTTCACTTAAAAATTTTAATTGGTATGATTGCAGGTGTTGTATTTGGCTTTATTATGAGTACAATCAACGGGGGAACAATTTTCATAACCAATTGGATTAAGCCTTTTGGAACAATTTTCATTAATTCACTAAAACTCATTGCTATACCGTTAATTCTTGCATCCTTAATAAAAGGGATTTCTGATTTAAAGGATATTTCTAGACTGTCATCAATGGGAGCAAAAACAATTACAACATATCTTTTTACTACCATATGTGCAGTTTCTATTGGGTTGTTAGTTGTTAATTTTATAAAACCAGGTGAAAGTGTTAGCGAGAAAACTAGGACCGAGCTTATAGAAGCATACTCATCTGATGCTGCTGAAAAAAGAAAAATCGCAAGAGATCAAAAATCACAAGGTCCGCTTCAGCCTCTGATAGATTTAGTCCCATCAAATATAGTAGGAGCTGCATCAAGTAATAAAAATATGCTTCAAATAATCTTCTTCGCAATTCTATTTGGCATTTCGATGATTTTAATTCCTGAAAATAAATCTAAACCATTAAAATTATTTTTTGATTCATTAAATGATGTTGTTTTAAAAATAATTGATTTGATAATGCTTTGTGCGCCTTACGGAGTGTTTGCTTTATTAGCTACTCTTGTTGCTGAAGCCCCTAACGCCGACCTACTAACCAGTCTGTTACTTTACTCGCTAACACTGATATTAGGTCTTGTTATTTTATTGGTTTTTTATTTGATAATCGTGAAATTAATGACTGGAAAGTCACCGCAATATTTTCTAAAGGGAATTTTACCCGCACAATTGGTCGCATTTTCAACAAGCTCAAGTGCAGCAACACTTCCAGTGACAATGGATAGGGTTACTAACCACTTAAAAGTGGAGGAGGAGGTTTCAAGTTTTGTTTTACCTATTGGAGCAACTATTAATATGGACGGAACAGCAGTGTATCAAGCAGTTGCTGCCGTATTTATAGCCCAAACATTTGGACTAGAGTTATCTATTGTAGATCAACTCGGTATAATTTCAACAGCAACACTGGCATCAATTGGAGCAGCAGCAGTTCCTAGTGCTGGAATTGTAATGCTTGTTATAGTATTAGCTCAAGCAGGTATTCCTGAGGCTGGCCTAGCTTTAATATTTGCAGTTGATAGACCACTAGATATGTGCAGGACAGTTGTAAATGTCAGTGGAGATGCAACCGTTTCAATGATTGTCTCCAAACTTCACTATAATAAAAATTGAGTATAAGAATTACAGAATCTTGGAAAAAAATTTTACAAAAAGAATTTAATTCTGAATACTTCTTAGATATCGTTCAAAAAACTAAAAAAGAATACAGTAGTTTTAAATGTTTTCCAGCAGGAAAAAACATTTTCAGATCCTTTGATTTATGTCCATTTGAGAAAATAAAAGTAATAATTATTGGACAAGACCCATACCACGGGGATCAACAAGCAAATGGTTTGTGTTTTTCAGTTGAAAATGAAATTGATAATCCACCATCTCTAGTAAATATCTTTAAAGAGTTGGATAAAGGTTATGGTGAATTAAGATTAAAGAGTGATTTATCTGATTGGGCTAAACAAGGGGTGCTGTTGCTAAATTCTGTATTAACGGTAAGGAGAAGATTTCCTGGAAGTCATAAATATATTGGATGGGAAAAATTTACTGATAATGTTATTGATATAATATCTAAAGAGAAAAAAGGGTTGGTTTTTATGTTGTGGGGGAATTACGCAAAAGGTAAAGAGAAGTATATTAATGAAAATGAGCACCTAATTTTAAAATCAGGACATCCCTCGCCATTGAGTGCCAACAAAGGTTTTTGGTTTGGCAATAATCATTTTAAAAAATGTAACGAATTTCTAACAAAAAACAATTCTGCCCCTGTAAAGTGGATATAATTTTGTAATTTAAAAATAAAAAATGAAAAAATATTTCCAATTCAGTGGCAGTATTAACGGCACTACGTACCTATTAAGACTTCTGTTTACAATCCTTATGTCAATCCCTTTACTGATAATTTCAATGATAGGGCTTGGAACATCTGTATTCGGCTATCTTGGATATGATTTGGAAGAAGCAGCGACATTTGGTCCTCAGGAACAACAAGAAATGGGAGAAAAACTTGGTATGGCAATGGTTGAAAATCCAAACGAAGTAATGACTGGTCTTATTTCAAATTTAAGTTTTGGAATTATCATTGCATTTATAGTTTTTTTAATTCCAGTAATATGGTTCTACTGGGCCACATGTTATAAAAGAATTTCTGCTTTATTTCCATCCAGTGCATTTAAAGTTTTTATTGGATTTATTATCGTTGAAACTCTTCTAGACATTTTACCAATTGCAATTGGTGGAACATCAATTGGGGTTTTGTCTTTTGTTGTTGGATTTGGAATTTTTGTATACCTTCTCAGTAAGAACTCATCGATTGGAGAGCATGAAGGTTAAATAAAAATTTTTAAAACTGTCCTATATATCACTACTAAAATCTAACCACCTACTCTCTTAACAGTGTGATCTTTTGACTCCAAAATTGAAATAATTTTATCTCTTTTGTCGCCCTGAAAGAAAAGTTCGTTATTTTTAATACTGCCACCTGTACCTAGCTTTTTTTTAATTGATTTTGCTAGATCTTTAAGTTGTTCTGAGCTTGTATTTTCAAAACCTTTAACTATGATTACGGGAACACCAGCTCTACCCTTAACAGAATAGTGCACCTCTAGGTTTTGTTTAGCTAAAACATTTTCACTCTTAGATTGTTTTTTTATTTTGAACTCTTTTGATACCAAAGAAGCTAAGTCCTCAAATGAATTTAGTTTTTTCATTTAAAG